>JAABTU010000434.1 GCA_011389715.1 Desulfotignum sp. | reverse complement strand
TTGAGACCACTCTTAATTGCAATACCTCCAACGAATGAACAGTTTCATATTTCAAAGATTTACGAGCGTGCTGAATCTGTCCAAATCGAACAGGAAGAAATATTTAAAAAACTCTGCTCTCTTAAGACCGCCCTGATGCAGGACCTGCTGACCGGAAAAGTGCGGGTGACGTCGCTACTCGAAAACATGGAAGGCTGCTTATGATTACAAAGAAGGAAAAGAACAGGGAGAATTCATATGTCTGTAAAAAATGAGATTAAAAGTGAAAAAATCCTGGTGAAAGATATCTTTTCAAACATGTGGTTTCGCATCCCTGAGTATCAACGGCCTTATATCTGGGGTAAGGATGAAATCAATGATCTGCTCGATGACCTCACCTTTGCACAGACGCAAAAGCCGGACCAGGAATATTTTCTTGGTTCTTTTGTCTTTCAGGCAAAACCGGCAGGGTCAGCCAGCGGACAGGAATATGATGAGAAGGATCTTCTTGACGGTCAGCAGCGCATGACAACACTTTTAATGATTTTTGCCTGCATTAGGGATATGTGTGACGATCCTGATGGACAGGATGTGTGTGTCAGCGCCATTTTCCAAAAAGGAAGCGCAATAAAAAAGATTCCCGAACGGACACGAATAACCTTTGCAATAAGGGATTCTGTTCAGGGTTTTGTAGACACTTACATCAAACAGGCCGGTGGTACAAACAATACAGACAGTATCCAAGAACTCGCAAAGAGCAAAGATGATCCTTCTGTGCGAAATATGGCAGCGGCAACCTTGGAAATTCAAAAATATTTAACAGAAAACACGGTTGATCTCATTGATTTCCTGACATTTCTTTCAAATAATGTACTTTTGATTTATGTTGCCACTGAAGATCTTGATGATGCATTCCGCCTCTTTACCATTTTGAATGACCGTGGCGTTCCCTTACGTAATAGTGATATTCTAAAATCTCAGAACCTTGGCGCATTGACCGCAGACAAAGACAAAGAAAAATATGCCAAATTGTGGGAAGAAGCTGAAGGTGAACTTGGTGATGACTTTGACCGTTTTCTAAATCACATCAGGACAATATTGTTAAAGGAAAAGGCAAGGTTGAGTTTGCTGGATGAATTTGAACATAAAATTTATAACCCCCGGGAAAAGGACAAAACTACCGGTCAACTTAAGTCGCCATTGCTGAAAAAAGGAAAAGACACGTTTGAACTGATTGAGCGTTATTTGAAACATTTTAATGCACTATTTGAAAATGACAATTACAGCCATACAGGCAATAATTTTCAATTTGACAATCTGCTGAAAGTGATGCTGTATGGTCTGCCTTCCACCGATTGGGTACCGCCGTTGCTAAGGTACTATGAAAAATTCGGTTATAATAAAATCATGGATTTCCTTGTATTGCTGGATAACAAATTCAGCGCTGACTGGATCGTTCAATATACTCCAACAATGCGCATAGAAAAAATGAATCAATTGATTCGTATTATTGAGGGGGCGTCAAACTCTGATGAAGTCCTTGGTGGAGATGGCTTTCAAATCGACAAAGATTCATTTAAGCGTGCTATTGATTCAGCCGTATATGGCAGAAGATTTACCCGTTATTTGCTCCTGAAACTTGACTATCTGTATCATGATGACAGCCACAAGATGAGTATCGAAGCTCTTTCTGTGGAGCATATATTGCCACAAAATCCCTCGGAAGGAAGTCAGTGGGTGCAGGATTTTACTGATGAACAGCGAAAAGAATGGACTGACCGGCTTGGCAATCTTGTTTTGATTTCAACTCGGAAAAACACGTCACAGGGCCGGCTTGATTATTCAGATAAGAAGGCAAGATATTTTCAAAAACGAATCAGCACTTGTCCAAATTCATTACGGGTTTTAAATAATTACAATCAATGGACAATGGTTGAATTGAAAGAAAATCATATTGAGGTTTTGAATAAGCTGAACCAGCACTATGGGGTTTTGTAGTGAAGCCGGGTCAAAAAGCATATAAACCTGACGGGCACAAAAATGCAGAATGGTTGTATGACTATTTTACCCCTCAGTGGCAACTTATGCAGTATCTGGAAACCAAGGAGATCACCCCATGACACGGGAAAACCAGACCATCGAATGGAAGGAGTCCTGGCGGGACGAGTATCTGCGCTGGGTCAGCGGGTTTGCCAATGGCCAGGGGGGTGTGCTGGTGATCGGCAAAAACGACCGGGGGGAAGCTCTCGGGGTTTCAAACGGATCAAAGCTGCTGGAGGATCTGCCCAATAAAATTCGTGACCTGCTGGGAATCATGGTGAATGTCAATCTGGTTGAGGAAGCCGGGGTGGAGCTGCTGGAGATACATGTTCCTGCCTACACCAATCCTATCAGTTTTCGGGGGCGGTACTATACCCGCAGCGGCAGTACGCTCCAGGAGCTGAAAGGCGCGGCCCTGGACCGGTT
>JAABTU010000433.1 GCA_011389715.1 Desulfotignum sp. | reverse complement strand
GGTTGCCATGTCCTGTTTTTCTTCCGGCAAAGACGATCTGGTAATTTTTTCAAGGGCCTGGATGTGATGGGAAATATCTGTTTCATTGCTGGCCTGAATATTGTTCAAAAGGCTTTCCAGTTCATCAAAGCCCTTTAAAAGCACATTGATCCTGCTGGATTCAGGTGTCAGTTCATGGTTGCGGATGAGACCCAGGACATTTTCCAGATGATGGGCAAGTTCCTTGATAGTGGTTAATCCCATAAATCCAGCCCCGCCTTTGATGGAATGGGCAGCTCTGAAGACATTGTTCACCAGATCAAGATCGATATTTTCTCCGGTTTCCTCTATGGACAACAGATCGGTTTCAATATCACCCAGATGCTCAAGCGATTCTTCAATGTACATTTGCAGGGTTTCGTCATCTTCAAACATTACACCTCTCCTGAAGAATTTTTTTTGGAAATGGACAAAAATTGGCTTAATATCAAAATAATTTACAGAAAATAACCAGGAAAGTCAAATTAAGAATGGATTGCCGGGCATCATAGTTTACAGATAATATCATGGGAAAGAAATTTTTTTTCCAGCTTCACGATTGCCCTGGTATTTGGCTGGGCCTGTGCAATGGGTACCCCGTCAGCATCCCATAGTGCCATAATTGCAGATTCTGTTGCAGAAAGTTTTGGGGAAAGCACCTGAACACGGTCTGTTGTGCAGAGTTTGTTTCTGATGCCCACCAGGTGACAGCCATCATTCAGGGATGTCAGTATTTTTCCGACAAAGCTGTGGATTTGGCCCTGGTGGCTGTTGTTGTAATTCGGGATTTTTGCCTCTGGTGTTTTTAAAAAAAATCCAGTGCCGTACTCTCTGTGAAATACCCGGGAAAGCGTATGCAGCCATTGGGTTTTCACAGTATAGCCTTTTGGATCAGCCCTATAGGTATCAATGGCATCCCTGTAAGTTTTTACCACAGCAGCCAGGTAGTGTATGCCTTTCATGCGGCCTTCTATTTTAAAGGAGGTGATACCCGCTTTTATCAATTCAGGCACATGGGAAATCATGCACAAATCTTTTGCGTTAAAGATATAGGTTCCCCGATGATCCTGGGTAACAGGATAAAATTCATTGGGCCGCTGTTCTTCCACTACTGCATACTGCCATCTGCAGGGATGGCTGCACAGCCCCCGGTTGCTGTCCCGGTTGTTTAGAAAAGTGCTCAGCAGGCATCGGCCGGAATAGGAAATACACATGGCACCGTGGATAAAGACTTCGGTTTCAATGTCTGCCCGGGTGGTGATGTCAGAAATTTCATCCAACGACAGTTCCCTGGCAAGGTTCACGCGCTTAACACCCGTGTTTTTCCAGAATAGCGCACTGTTGTAATTGGTGGTGTTGGCCTGGGTGCTCAGGTGGATATCCACATGGGGAATGATTTTGCGGCTCAGCATAATGATTCCGGGATCCGAGATGATAATGGCATCTGGACCGATTTTTCCAATTTTTTCCAGAAAAGTCTTAATCCGGTCCTGTTCATTATTTCGTGAATAGATATTGCAGGCCAGATACACCTTGACATTGCGTGACCGGGCCAGGGCAAACGCATCTTTGAGTTCCTGGTCCGTGAAATTGCCTGAATAGTTTCTGAGACTGAAATCCTTGCCCGCCAGATACACTGCATCTGCACCATAATGAATGGCGATTTCCAGTTTTTCCATGTTTCCGGCCGGGGCAAGAAGTTCCGGTCATTCAGGAAAACAAAGATTCCGGTCAGGTGCTGTATCCATATCCGGCATGCGGCCATCGGCTGGGTGTGGTGCCCCCGGCAGGAATCGAACCTGCGCTCAAGGATTAGGAATCCTATGCTCTATCCACTGAGCTACGGGGGCATTTTTTTATTCGACAATCAATTTCTGGCCTGGAAATATTCTGCTGTTTTTACTCAGACGGTTCAAAGCCAGGAGCCGATGTAAACTCATCTTGTGTTTTTTTGCAATTAAAAACGGATTGTCACCGGATTTCACCTGGTAAACACCCCTGGAGCCGGCAGGTGCTGTTTGAGCTGGCTTGATGGTGAGTACCTGTCCTGCATGAAGTGTGGAACTGGTTAAGCCGTTGTTTGCCATGATCTGTTTTGTGTTGGTGGAAAATTTTCTGGCAATAAGCCACAGGCTGTCTCCCTTCCGGACCTTGTAGGTGACAGGGTTTTTGTTTGGAGAAACCCGGGCTGTTTTTGCCGCCTGGGCCCCGGTTCCTGATCCGGGGATTTTAATAACTTTGCCGGCAATGATCCGATGGGCCCGGCTTATATTATTGGCTCTGGCAATGGCAGCAACTGATGTTTTATATCGGTGTGCAATGCTGGACAGGGTTTCTCCCCTCCTGATTTTGTGGTGCACAAACAAATGGGGTGGAGAATAGGTTGTCTTGATTTTCTCCAGGGTGGCCAGAAACTGGTCAGTTTTTTCTTCAGGTATTT
>JAABTU010000443.1 GCA_011389715.1 Desulfotignum sp. | reverse complement strand
CCAGGAACGGCTCTGCCCGGAACTGGTGTCCTAACGGAAAAATTCAAAGGGTCAAAGGGATGATCTGTTCTGTTATATGAACTGATCTTTGGGGCCGGTTTTTACCGGCTCTCTCTGCTGTTGTATTTCAGTGGAATCACAGACAACCTGTCCGTCAAAATCCAGGATAATGACACGGATTGCAAGCGTATGCCCGGCAAATGATCCGGCATTTTCCTGGATTTTTTTTCCCACATGGCAGATCAGATCCGGATAATCCGGATAGATATAGGAAAATGCATGGCGGGCAGTATTGGCTTCGGCAATCTGATCGGCCAGTGTCCGGGAACCGGTCACCGTTTGTGCCCAGTCTGCCAGGGTATCCAAGGCCATACCGGAGCGGGCTGCATGGGTGTGTGCATACCCCAGGGCCATTTTCACGGCTTTGCCGAAAAAAACCGTGTAAATGATCTGTGTGATGAAAGGTTGGGCCAGGGCCTCCTGGATGGCGGCTTTGAAAAAATCCCCGGTCTGGACAAAGGCTTCTTCAGAAAACCGTGGAAACAGTGCCATGGCATGGCGTTCGCTGCGCCGGCCCGTGGTGAACACGAGGGCGGCAACCTGTTTTGCCGCTGCCACACGGATACCGGTCCTGATGGTGGCGATATAGGCATCATGGGACATGGGGGTCACCACACCCGTGGTCCCGAGAATGGAAATACCGCCCATGATGCCCAGCCGGGCATTCAGGGTTTTTTTTGCCAGCTCCTCCCCTTGTGGCACAAACACGGTAACCGCCACCTGGTGGGTCTGTTTCGGGGCCCGGGTATCATAAACTGCCTGCACCGCTTCCATGATCATCTGCCTGGGGCCGGAGTTGATGGCCGGCTCTCCTGCGGCAATTTCCAGGCCCGGCTTGGTGACCCGGCCCACGCCAATGCCGCCTGTAATGCGCACCTGCATGGCATCCCCCGGTGTCAGGGTCACCCGGGCCCCGATCCGGGCCTTGTGGGTGATATCCGGGTCATCGCCGGCATCCTTGACAATCACCGCCTCACAGCTGTTTTTTGTCAGGCAGCGCACCTGCTGCACCGCCACAGTGCGGGTGCCGCCGCCAAGAAAAACAATTTCCACCTCTTTGGGGTCTTTGCCGGTGAGCAGCCGTATCAGGGCCGCCTTGACCGCGGCAGAGGCTGCCGCACCTGTGGTAAATCCTTTTTTCAAAGGCTTTTGTGCCATATTTTCCCTAACCGCCCAGCCGCTGTTTTCTGAATGTTTTGCAGTTTTCCACAAAACAGCGGGGCACATCGGGATTGGAACCGAAATGCACGTGCAGATATGATCCCAGGGTCTGGCCAATCTGGTATCCCTGGACCTGCACATCCTGGCCGGCCCGGGAGGTGACCGCAAAAACATTGTCATACAAGGGCGTTTTTTCCGACACCACTGACGAATAGTGAAATTCATGGCCCCTGACCCGGGCTCCTCTGGCACCGATAACCGTATCTTCTACAAAGGTGATTTCCCGGTACCCCAGGGATCTGAGCCTGCCGGACATGCACACACCAAGATCAAAACACCCGGCCATGGGCACAGGCTGATCATGGTCTTTGGGCCAAAGCGCTTTGCACAGAAACATGAACCCCCCGCACTCCCCGTAAATCGGCATGCCCTGCCGGCTGCAGGCTTTGACAGCTGACAGCAGAACCGTTTTTTGTGACAACGTGTCTGCAAAAAGCTCTGGATAACCGCCCCCCAGGTACAGCCCGTCAATGTCGTCAGGCAGGCTGTCGTCTGCCAGAGGAGAGAAAAACACCAGGCAGGCACCGGCGTTTTCCAGCATGGCCAGGTTGTCCGGATAGTAAAAGCAGAACGCCTTGTCCCGGGCCACGGCAATCCGTGGGGTTTTTGGAAAGGATTTTGCAGTGAAACCTGCTGCTGTCTGTGATTCAGCCCATGTTTCCGGTCCAGCCGTATCTTTTCCAGCGTCTGGTTTAGGTATTTTTTCTGTTTCTATCGGTTCAGATCTTTTTGCCGGATCCGGAAGATTGGAAATGAGCCGGTCCATGTCCAGCCCCTGGTCCACCATGGACACCAGGGTGTCAATCACAGCCGGCTGGATCACATGTTCCTCTGCGGTGGTCAGTCCCAAGTGGCGCTCGGGCATGACAATGGAATCGTTTCTGGGCAGGTGTCCCAGGCAGGGGGTGGTACAGGTCTGTTCCACTGCATCTTTGAGATATGCATAGTGGCGCTGGCTGCCTGTGAAGGTAAACACCACCCCGGCCAGTGTCAGGTCCGGATCAAAGGTCTCAAATCCTTTGACCACTGCTGCCGCACTCCTGGCCTTTCCTTTGGCAGACACCACCAGCAGCACGGGCAGGTCCAGCCATTTGGCCATCTGGGCGGTGGACCCGGATTCTGTTATGGCATCATATCCGTCAAACAGCCCCATGACCCCTTCCACCACTGCCAGATCCGCTCCCCTGGACTGTTCATGAAACAACCGGCGGTTGTAAGCTTTTGAAAGCATCCAGGAATCCAGGTTATAACTGGTGCGGCCGGCAATATAGGCATGGTGGCCCGGATCGATGAAATCCGGCCCCACTTTGAACGGCGCTACTTTCACGCCTCTGGCACGCAGCCAGGCCAGAATGGCCAGGGTCAGGGTGGTTTTTCCGGTGCCGCTGCCGGTGGCACCTATTACAAAGCCTTTGATGTCAAACCTCTATCCATCTGAATTATCCATTTGAATGTCAGGGGATTTCATGGACCGCTGTTTCATATGCCATGATGGCCAAGGCATTGACCACGGCGGCTGCCACATTGGAGCCGCCTTTTCTGCCCGCATTGGTGATATAGGGGGTATCCAGGGCCATGAGTGCCTGTTTGGATTCTGCGGCATTGACAAATCCCACAGGCAGCCCGATCACCAGGGCGGGGTCTGCCCGGCCCTCTTCAATGAGCCGGATAAGGTGGAGCAGCGCTGTGGGGGCATTGCCCACCACGTAAATACCGTGTTTTATCCGGTCTGCTGCCAGCTCCACGGCAGCCAGTGCACGGGTGGTGCCTTCGGCCAAGGCCCGGGCCGCCACTTCCGGGTCTGTCATCAGGCAGGAAACCGTGCCCCTGAAATGTGCAATTTCTGTTTTCCTGATGCCCACCCGGGCCATGTTGGTGTCCGTCAACATGCTGCATCCGCTCTGAATGGCAGCAATCCCTTTTTCCACGGCCTTGTTGCCGAACCGGATGGTGTGGATATAATCAAAATCAGCTGATGTATGGATCATCCGCCGCACAACAGGCCAGTGTTTTTCATCAAACCCATGGTCTTTTGCTTCTTTTTCTATGATCTGAAAACTTACATCTTCAATTTCCTGTGGCTTCATCCAAGCTCCTTTATCCGCAATATGTCATGGTGGCCGGCAAAATAAAACACAGTATCATTTTTTTGTACGGGATTCACCCCAATTTCTCCACCATTGCGCACAAAAAAGCAGCGCCTTTCACTGACGCTGCTTTTTTGCTCACAAACCGAGTATAGGCTTTACAAAACTAGCCGGCAACATCAATCCCAAGGTCACACCCAAGATGTCTGTCCGGATTTTCACACGCAAAATTTTTTTCCCGGGTATCCACATGGCCTTCATCCCGTTCTTTGTCGCTTTCAATATGGTTTTCATCTCTGATATCAGTCATTTTATCACCTCGTATGGATGGGTTTAATCAAAAGGCCTTCATCGACCTTATACACAAGTTAGCCATACAAAACAAATAGTCAATACCCTTATTCAATCATTTTATCAAAGGTCAGATCATGTAACCGGATATGCTGTTCCAGGGCATCCATGCCGATCAGGGATTTGTCTGAAAAAGGGATGATCTGGACGGGAAAGCCGGGGAACAGGGTTTTTAGTGCCGGTGCCGCAGCGTCCGCCTTAATCCGTTCATTGCAGATCAATCCCTTGATTTGGATGGTCAACCGGTCCAGCTGTTCAATTACCCGCCGGGTTTCCGCCACAGAAAGGATGTCCTGATTAAACACCACATAAAAACAGGTCTTTGCCGGATTTTCAAACAACGCTTTGAGCTGCAGACAGTCTGACTTCATCTCCTGAATCCGATGCAGTACCTTATCGCGCTCAAACGCTTTACCGGCCAGCGTGATCCGTGAGATGATCTCTTTTTTTTTGTTAATCTGGATCCGCAGTTTTTCAAGTTGATCAATCCATGTCAAAGACAGTGCGGGCAGATTGAAAAACCGCAAAGACAAGGCCGTGGGCGGCATGTCAATCACCAGGTAATCATAGTCGGCATACCGGGTTAAAAGATCTGTGAAAGCGGTTACCAGGGCATATTCTTCCATGCCCGGTGAAAATTTTAAAATATCAAAATAATGGTCCAGGTTGAATGCGGTCAGATAGGCATAACTGGCTTTGACATTTCTGGCGGTTTTGGCCAGATACTGTTTGATCTGCTTGTCTGTGTCGACCTGGAGTACCTCAAGGCAGGGTCCCATGGTGCAGGCTTTGTCAGAAAAAAGGGTTTCAAAAATATCTGCCTGGTTGTGGGCATCATCAAAAGAAGCCAGGAGCACTTTTTTGTTTTTTTCTTTCAATACCAGGGAAACCAGGGCAGATGCCGTGGATTTGCCGGTGCCGCCTTTGCCCAGAAAAAACAGTGTGCGGAGATCTTTCATGGCTCTTATGAAATATCAAACACGGAAAACAACCTGGATAACGGTTCGTTTGACGTGTTCATCCTTTCAAGCAACAGCTGTAAATCCTTTTCCATCAACGGCAGAAGATCCATACTGAGGTGTGCCGGCGGGGAGGGCATGCCGATAAACGACCCCTGGGCCAGCAGGGCAAAAATATACTCCAGCTCCTGGCATTCCGCTTCAATGGTATGGACTGCCTTGTTCCGGGCCACTTCATCTGCAGCCTGCCACACACCTGCGACCTGTTTTTTAACCCTGCCAAAGAGCTGTTGAAAATCTGTGTACTGACTGGTCATGTCACCCTGAATATTTTTTTGTCAAAGCCAATGCGCCGTTGTGATGGATAGTAATAATACAGTGCGTACAACCCCATTAAAACAATGGCGGCGGCATAGAATCTGGGAAAATCACAAAAAACCGCCACAAACGCCAGATACGGGGTTATCTGGGATATCCACAGAAGCCGGCGCTGAAAAGCCAGAAAATCAACGGTCGTAACCGCCTGCTGCTTTCTGACGGAATGGGCAAACAACGTCCGCAAAAAAAGCGGGCCGGCAATGGCGGTAACGGCTGACACAACAAAAACGGCTGCCGGGAGCATTGCAGGTAAGTTAAAACCGCCCGGGCTAACCAGGTTCAGCGATTTTGCCGGCCCCAGGGTGAGCAACAGGCCCAGGGCCGGCAACACCATTATACCATACTGTGTTTGAAGTGTTTTGTGCATATTGTGTCAGGGTCGGGACCAGGCCTGCACAAACAGCAAGCCTGATCTCGAAAATAGTTGATATATTATCTGTTTTCTGAGACGACCCGGTTTTCCGGGGTGATGTTGATAAACCGCAGGAACCCTTCCACCGTAATCCAGACAGCCAGTATCAGGATAATGGCATTGACTACCTGAAGCAGGATGTTGTGTGCCGTGCCAAAACTGCCCTGGTTCAGGATCAGGGCCCAGATGGTCATCACCATCATGAACAGGGCAGGGATGCCTGATATCATCCATTTAACCCCGCCCTTGTCTTTAAGATAAACCGTAATGATGATCAGGGCCAGGCCGGCCAGGGTCTGGTTTACCGCACCAAACAGGGGCCACAGCTTCAGTGCCCCGTTTCCGCTGGGGCCGCTTGCAAAAGCCAGAAGCAATGCCGTTCCCACCGCTAAAAAGGTGGTGATATATTTGCCGGACAACGCAGTGAGCTTTACACTGTCAAACAGTTCAGACAAAATATACCGCTGGATCCGGGTGGCGGTATCCAGGGTGGTGCCGGCAAAGGATGCCACAAACACCCCCATGATGACAACAGCAATGCTGGCTGGTACACCAAAAGAGGCGATCATGTTGGCCGATCCATCCACAAACGCCGCCACTTTTGATCCCAGGCCTGCCGCAGCCGCCCAGGAAGAATAATGGGTTGTCCAGGCAGCTAACCCCACCAGGGTTTCTCCGGATTTGGTCACATACCCCATGCCGATACCCGCGGACACAGCAATTATCACCAATGTGGCAAGGGCGCCTTCCATGAGCATGGAGCCGTATCCCACAAAGAGTGAATCGGTTTCATACCGGACCTGTTTGGCAGAGGTCCCTGAAGACACAAGGGAATGAAACCCTGAAATGGCTCCGCAGGCAATGGTGATAAACAAAAAAGGCCACATGGGCGGGGCTTCTGCCGGGCTCATCTGAACCGCCGGCGCCACGATTGACAGGTTTGCGAAAAATGCGGAAAAAAACACCCCGATCACCAGCAGCAACATAACAATCATGAGCTGGTGGGAATTGATAAAATCCCTGGGCTGCAATAAGGTGGTGACCGGCAGGGTGGAGGCGATAAACGCATAGATCAACAACAGGATTGTCCATACACCTGTGGGGGGAATTCCCGCAATGGCCGGCATTTTGATGGGCAGAACCGCACCGATGAACACGGTGACATACATGAGCACCACGGCAATTATGGACCAGGTGATGATGCTTTTGCCCTGTTTGTAAATGGCATGGCCCAGGTAAAGGGCAATGGCGACCTCACACCAGACCGGCAGAACCGATGTGGGGTACATGGCAAAAACCACGGCGATCACCAGGCCGAAAATGGCAATCACAATCCACAATTCCAGAAAGACAATCAGGAAAAAGAAAAACCGGGTGCGGTTGTTGACATATTTTGCTGTGTAATCGGCTATGGACTTTCCCTGGTTTCTCATGGAAATAATCAAGGCCCCGAAATCATGCACAGCACCCATGAAGATGCTGCCGAAAAACACCCAGATCATTGCCGGCACCCATCCCCAGATAATGGCGATGGCCGGTCCCACTATGGGGCCGGTTCCGGCAATGGAGGTAAAATGATGACCAAAAATCACCTCTTTTTTGGTGGGAACATAATCCACACCATCTTCCTGAACAACAGAAGGCACCTCTGCTTCATGGGCCAGCTTGAAAATTTTTTTTCCGATAAACCGGCCATACACATTGTACATTAAAATATACCCGATAAAGGAAACCACCATGATTAATAATGCATCCATCTTTTCTCTCCTCCCTGTGGCTGTGAGATCAAACAATTAATATGAATCACGGCAAAAGCGTTCGGATCTGTCCACTTTTGTCTGGAAAAACCACATTTAAAATAGAGCAAGATAAGTGCCACGCTGTATCGTTTGCCGATTTGCCTGTAATACTCTGCTGCATGTGTTTATGGGATAAAACAAAAGGCACAGAAAAAATGCGAAACCGCACCTGATGGAAGCAGAAATGCGACTTTGGAACCAGGCGTTGACCACCCGCCGCAAATACACTATACAAAAGGGTGAACACCCTGATGTTAACAGATCCAAGGGAGCCGGACACATGATGATGCTTCAAGGAATTGCCGGCCTGGCGGTATTTGTGGGGCTGGCCTGGATGGCCAGTGAAAACCGGGGGCAGGTGAAAATCAAAACCATTGCCATGGGCCTGGGCCTGCAGATACTGCTGGCCCTTGTTCTTCTCAAAATACCGCTGCTGGGCGAGGGGTTTGCCTGGCTGAACCAGGTTGTCCTGGCCCTTGAGCAGGCCACCCGGGCAGGCACATCCATGGTTTTCGGGTACCTGGGGGGCGGGCCGCTGCCCTTTGACGAAAAGTTTGCGGGCGCATCCTTTATCCTGGCATTTCAGGCACTGCCCCTGGTGCTGCTCATGAGCGCGTTGTCTTCGCTGTTGTTTTACTGGCGGATACTGCCATGGGTTGTGCGCTTTTTTTCCCGGGTGCTTGAGCGCTTGTTCGGCCTTGGCGGGGCAGAAGGGCTTGGGGTGTCTGCCAATATTTTTGTGGGCATGGTGGAATCGCCCCTTTTTATCCGGCCCTATGTCAGCGCCTTAACCCGCAGCGAACTGTTTGCCCTGATGACATCGGGCATGGCCACCATCGCCGGCACCATGATGGTGCTGTATGCCAATATCCTGGGAGACATCATCCCGAATGTTTTGGGCCACATCCTGGCGGCCTCCATTATCAGTGCCCCGGCAGCCATTACCGTGGCCAAAATCATGATCCCGGAAACCCGGCCTGTCACCTCAGGGGAGCTGACAGCCCCCGACCCTGCAGCCAGCGCCATGGATGCGGTTACCAGGGGCACCCTGCAGGGTGTGGAGCTGCTCATCAATATCATTGCCATGCTCATCGTGCTGGTGGCCCTGGTTCACCTGATGGATATCCTGCTGAAAATTGTGCCCCATATGGGCGGCGATCCTGTGACCCTGCAGAGAATTCTTGGCTGGATCATGGCGCCGGTGGTCTGGCTCATGGGCATTCCCTGGGCTGAAGCCGGCACGGCCGGGGGGCTGATGGGAACCAAAACCATTATCAACGAATTTGTGGCCTACCTCAGCTTGGCCAACCTTCCCAAAGAGAGCCTGGGGCCGGACAGCCGTCTGATCATGCTCTATGCCATGTGCGGATTTGCCAACCCCGGCAGCCTGGGCATCATGATCGGGGGACTGGGCACCATGGCTCCGGAACGACGGGGAGAAATCGTGTCCCTGGGACTGCGCTCCATTGTTGCCGGCACCATCGCCACCTGCATGACCGGCGCCATTGTGGGGCTGATCAGCTAATAGTCTGTCCTGAAAGGCTGAATAAACCGAGCGGTAAACCTGCCGGCATTTCCGGCTTATGGATTGTCTGTCAGGGTATCTGAAGGCGTCAGCAGGTCCGTTACCCCCCAGTTTTTTTCCGCCTGCAGATACTGCATTTTTCTAAACCCTTTCACCGGTATGAAAGAGATGGCCCTTTCTGACAAGGCGGTAATGGACAGGGCCGGGTTTACTCCTAAGTTGGCCGGGATCATGGAGCCGTCCGCCACGATCATATTCCGGTACCCTCTCACACGGTTTTTGTCGTCAATCACCCCTTTTTCAGGATTTTCATGGGCACTGCAGCCTCCCATGATATGGGCGGTAATGGGTGCATTCATATATACTTCGGTGACAATACTGGTGGGGATCCCATTCATGTGCCCTGCCAGCCTGCGGGCAAATTCATTGGCAATGGGAATGTACACCGGATTTTTTTTGTCACTGGCCTGTTTTGATCCCAAAGACTTGACAAACGGCCATAACCAGCGGTGTTTGCGTGACACATTCAGGTAGTTGTCATGGGTCTGCATCACCAGGATTATCAGGCTTTGATTTGCAAATCCGATGGGATTCAATATGCGCAGAAAATACACAGGATGCCTGACAACATTGGCGACATACTGAAATATCCGGGGTATCCTCCCCCCGCCATCCGTGAGCAGCACCGGCAGCAGGCCCATAAAATCATTGCCCTTTGCATACCTGACCGACTCCATATGGGTATTGTCATCCGGGTGTACACTGGATGTAATGGCCACGCCGTTTGAAAAATCCACGTCCCCCGAAAAGGCCCTGACAGACAAAATCGCTTCACTGTTGGTTCTGACCCGCTGGCCCAAATCATCAGACAGTTTTGGCAACCGGCCTTGTTCTTTCATTTTCAGAAGCAAAGAAAGGGTCCCCAGCACACCGGCGGACAAAACAACGCCTTTTGTACGGAAAACGGTTTTCCGACCCGATACGCCCGTGGTCCTGACACAGATGATCTCGTATCCGTCAGCCCCGTCCGCTGACAGCGGGCGTATATCAATCACCTTGGTTTCAGGAATGATCCGGGTCCCGAATTTTTTTGCAAAATACAGATAATTTTTGTCCAGGGTATTTTTGGCATCTTTCCGGCACCCGGTCATGCATGCGCCGCAGAATTCACACCCGATCCTGTCCGGGCCTTCACCAAAAAAATAGGGATCTGTTGCTTTTTTGCCCTGTTCACCAAAATACACCGCTACACGGGTTTTATGAAATGTGTGTTCCCGGCCGAAATCCGCAGCTGTCCTGCGCATCAAATCATCTGCTTCGCCGAGGAAGGGGTTTTCGACAGCCCCCAGCATTTTTTCTGCCAGCGCATAATATGGCAGAAGGGCTTGCTTTCCCCCCATCTGCTTGACCACCTCATTTTCAAAAAAAACATCCGGCGGCACATACAGCGTGTTTGCAAAGTTCAGGCTGCCCCCGCCCACGCCGGCACCGCTCAATATGAAAATGTCATTGAGCAGGTTCATCCGCTGGATGCCGTATAAAAAAATTTTGGGCATCCACAGATATTTGCGCAGGTGCCAGTTTACCTTTGCAAAATCATCGTTTTTCCACCGTTTTCCCGCTTCGATGACCCCGACCCTGTACCCTTTCTGCGAAAGCCGCATGGCAGATACGCTGCCGCCGAAACCAGAACCTATGACAAGATAGTCGAAATCAAACTGTCGGTCGGTCATCTAAAACTCCTGTTCAATTTGTGTTCATCAGGGCACCATGCCCCAGGAAAAAATATCTTCTTTGGCCAGGATGCCGGACACCCGGACAGCCTGCACCGCCTCTATGAAAAACCGCATGCCCGGTTCCGCCGATTTTCCCAGAGGCCCGGTATTCACGTCAATGGCCCATGCCCCCCGGGCCTCACAGGCTTTCACCAGGGCCTGCACCGGTTCCGGATCAAACTGCTGGAGCGCGTGCCTGATTTCCGGCCGGGTGATGCGCGGTTATCGGCAATCAGTTTCATCTTTTCCCCCCTTGTCTCCGGGTTGTGCGCACCGGCCACAGAAAAAATTCGGGCAATGGTTTGTACCCGACACCCACAGCCCCGTCCACAGTATACAGCACCCAGGCATAAGCGGTATCGTACATGCTGGGGGTGGAGGACCAATAAAATTCCTTCACATCCTCAAATCCATGATCCGCCGGCAGGGCTGGTGAATGACAATCCATGTCTGTCAGACTTTCCAGCTCCCTGATACCGGGAATCCGCCAGTCATCATATCCCTGGGTCCGGTCCCGGTTCATCTGTGCCACCCTTTCAAATGCGGTTTCCCAGTCCATGGGCGTATGGTCTATCGTTGCGTTTTTCAACCATGTCAGGCCGGTGGCGGTGTCATGGACACCGCCGCCATCTTGTCTGAACCGCCGCTCTGGGCAGGGAATCCCGGCCTGGAAATCACCGTCCTGGCCGGTTCCCTGACAGTTCATCCGGTTTCCATTTGCATCGAAACAGGCGGTCTGCCCGGTCGGAAACACTCGGGATTCATGATTATCAGCCACCCTCACCGGCCAGACCATGTAGGACCCATGTTTCATCCCTTTGAACACCCGGGCGCCCCCCAGGTGGACGTACCAGGCCTGGTCCGGCAGCCGGGCACAGGTTGTCGCAGTCCAGAAGTAGCCGGTGAACACGTTGATGAACGGGTGGCCTTCAGGAAGGCTGGGGTTGATGTCGACATGGCTCATCAGGCTGAACAGTTCCCGTCGGTTGGGCAGCTTCCAATCGTGGTATCCATAAAGACCGGACGCGTTGAATGCCTTTATTTCGGCCAGTGCCTCCTCCCAGGTCATGGGAAATTCAAACAGCCCCGCGTTTCGGGGCCACATCAGGCCGGTCTGTTGATCTATAGAGACATCGTTGTCTGTATTGAACCTTCTTTCCATATCCTTTTCGTTTCCCTCATTCTGCCGGACCGGTTACTTTTTACCCACATACATACCATCATAATCCAGGGTTGTCAGCGGGGTGGCTTCTGCATGACTCCCGGCTGACACAACCTCTCCGATAAAAAGGGTATGGTTGCCCGGCTGAACCTCCTGGATCACCTGCAACTCAAACCAGGCCAGGCAGTCTTTCAGAATGGGTATCCCGCTTTTTCCGGGTGTCCAGTCCATCCCGGAAAACTTTTCTCCCGGATCCGGCCCCTTGAACCGTGCAAGCAGCGCTTTCTGCGACTGATCGATGATATGCAGCCCAAAGGCCCGGCTGTTAACGATCATATCATGGGAATACCGGTTGGGATGCACCGCTGCCATGATCAGGGGCGGATCATAAGACACCTGGGTCACCCAGGAGGCGATCATGCCGTTGATTGTATCATCCATTTTCGTTGTCAACACATAAATGCCGTAGGTCATCTGCCCGAAGGCTGACTGCCACTGCTGTTTCATATCATTCTCCTGTTCTGTGTGTTGCAATTTTCACCTCTCTGCGCAGCTTGAACATGGCGGAAAACCGCATCACCGGTCTGCCGTCTTCATCAGAAACCAGTGCCTGTCCCTGCACCTGCCGGTTTTCAAGCGGTGTCACCTCTGCTCTGGCAGACAGAATACCTTTTGTCACCGGCCCCAGAAATTCCGCGTTCAAGGAGATGGTCCCGAACCGGCTGTCCGGAGGAAGGATGCTTTTGATGGCCATGGCCACGGCCGTATCTGCCAGGGTGACGATGGCCCCGCCATGGGCCAGACCCTTTCCCTGGGCCAGCTGATACAAAAAGGGCATGGTCAGATAAGACCGACCGTCATCGGCCGCGATAATCTCTATCCCCAGCAGTTTCTCAAACGGCGCGCAGCTGATCCACTGATCAAGGGTAACCTGATGCGGCCCGGTATATAACCTGTCTGGTTCCATTTTTCCAATCCTCTTCATTCATATTCCGCTACCGCCAAGAAAGAGACATGCCGGATATGGATATCCAGAATAATCATGATGCTTCAATCCCGCAATTCGATAATAGTACGAAATTCATTTTTACGTTATTTTACTTTCCCTTTCAATTCAACAGATGTTTTTCTTTTTCATTTCTTTCATATATTGTAGCCTCTTACAGCGCTATTGAAAAACAAATATTTTCTCTTTATTTTTAAAATCAAAATCGGGTATGATGGTGTCTTTATTTCCAATACCTTTATTTTGCAGGGAGTCATGATTGTGGAAGAAAATTTCATTCGTTTTGCCGGCCGCATGGATCAATTGCCGCCATATCTGTTCGGCATGATCAACAAGATGAAAATGGAAAAACGGCGCAACGGGGATGACGTCATTGATCTGGGGATGGGAAATCCCATGGATCCCACCCCGGATGCGGTGATCGAAAAACTGGTGCAGGTGGCCAAAGACCCCAAGTCTCACCGGTATCCGGAAAGTTCGGGCATGCCCCACTTGAAACAGGAGATCGCCAAATATTACAAGCGGCATTATGACATCGATCTGGATGCGGAAAAGGAAACCTATTTCACCATCGGCTCCAAAGAAGGCATTTCGCATTTGTGCCTGGCCATCATGGGGCCGGGGGATTCGGTGCTGGTGCCGGCGCCGGCCTTTCCCATTCACATCTATGCCGCGGTCATTGCCGGGGCCAATGTCATGAGAATACCCATTGCACCGGAGCAGGGGTTTTTGGACCGGATCATCAACATCTGCGAATCCTGCTATCCAGCCCCCAAAGTGCTGATGCTCAACTATCCCCACAACCCCACCGGTGTGGTGACAGACACTGCGTTTTTTGAAGAGATCGTGGCCCTGGCCAAACGGTTCAAATTCATGGTGATCAATGATTTTGCCTATTCCATGATCACCTTTGACGGAT
>JAABTU010000431.1 GCA_011389715.1 Desulfotignum sp. | reverse complement strand
ATTTCCAGAAACCCGTGGATATTGACCGGTTGTGCGCCGCCATCAGACAGGAACATGACACTGTCCGGTCAGATGACCGGAAAAAAACATCCTCTGACAGATATCCCGGGACAGGTTCTCCTTCGCCATGATTCCTCTGCACCGACTCAAACCCGACTTCTGGGACTTTCCAGATACCTCCGGCAGCCACAGCGCGTTGAATCTCAAACGCAAGTGGAAAATGATCGTGATAGTCACCGCCATACTTGCCCTTTCCCCTCTGGTGATCATGACCCTGGTGGATTTCCGCCTGACCCGGCGGACCATTGAAACCGAAGCCAACACCAGCATGCTCACCAGCCTGAACACCATTGCTGCGGTAATGTCCGCTTCCCTGACGGAAAAACCACCGGTGACCGGAGCCAAAACCCTTTGGGAAAACGCCTTTCCCCATTTGGACACCGGCATGAACAATGATCTGTTTCTCATGGATAACACCGGCCGGCTGCTTACCCCTTCGGTTTATTATGGTGCTTCTGACAGCAAAACCAGCCTGGATGAAACCCTTTTCTCCGGCGCAGAAGGCATCGTGAATATCCAGGCCCCGGACGGCACCCCTCTGCTGGCCGGATATACCAGCATCACCGGCACCGCGCTGACCCTGGTTAAGCTGCAGCAGGCGGACCGGCTCAGGGATCTCTGGCTCAAACCCCGGCTCCAGCTGCTCTGGTTTCTGTGCGCCAGTATCGGTTTCATCCTGCTGTCCATCATGGGCATGGCCACCTTTCTGGTGAGCCGGATCCATAAATCCGAACGTATGCGCATCGCAGCCCTGCACCATGAAGAGCATGCCAACCGCCTGGCATCCATCGGCCGCCTGGCATCGGGTGTGGCCCATGAGATCAACAATCCCCTGGATATCATCAACCAGAAAACCGGGTTGATCATTGACCTGCTGACCCTTGAAAAGCAGGGCCGGCCGGACGAGCGGCTGCTTCCGCTTGCCGAAGATGTGCTGGAAGCGGTGAAACGGTGCGGCACCATTACCCGGCAGCTGCTGGATTTTGCCAGGCATATGGAACCCTGCGTGGAGCCGGTGGATATCGAGGAGGTGATCTCCCAGGTGCTGGCCCTGCTGGAAACAGATGCCCGCCAAAGGAATATCACTATCCAGGTGCCCCCTGTCCCGGAAGTCCCTGGATTTGCATGTGACCGCAGCAGCCTGGTCCAGATTTTTCTGAACCTGGCGGAAAACGCCATCACGGCCATGGGAAAAACCGGGATCCTCACCATTGCCGTCACCCATGAAAAAAATGGCTTTGTTACAATCATGGTGTCTGACACCGGCAAAGGGATTCCTCCGGAAGATCTGCCCAAAATTTTCGAGCCGTTTTACACCTCCAGAACCGACCGCTGGGGTGCCGGTCTCGGCCTGGCCATCACCTACGGCCTGATCCGGGAGATGGGCGGTGATATCAGGGTGAAAAGCACTGTGGGCAAAGGCACCCGCTTTACACTGACCCTGCCGGTGAAAGCGCCCCGGCCGGCCGCACCGGACGGGACCCTGCATCTGCCCGGATCAGAAATGACAATGTCTGCAAAACCAGTGGATGATGACACCAGGAGAGATCTGTATGCCAAATCCTGACCTGGTCCCCGACAGAGACGGCATAACCTTTTTCGGTACCCTGTCCGCCGCTGTCACCCATGATATGAAAAACTTTCTGGCCATTATCAATGAAAACGCCGGACTGCTGGAAGATCTGGCTGTCAGGGCCCGGAACGGGGCGGTTCCCGTAGATCCTCGAAAGGCCGCCCTGATCAGTGAAAAGATCAGAAAACAGGTGAACCGGGCGGATAATATGATAAAACTATTCAACCGGTTTTCCCACAGCATGGACCATGCACAGGAATCCGTGGACATGGAAGAGATGGTGCTTCTTGTGGCAGGGCTGGCAGAACGGATCATCCGTCACCATGACATCTTCCTGACAGTATTACCTGCACCGGTTCCCTGCCGTATCCAGGCCCATCGGTTTGATCTGCTGCACCTGATATTCCGGGCGGTTGAAATAACCTGTGAGCTTCTGAACAGGGCATCTGGAGAGAACCGAAAGCAGGTAACGGTCAGTTTTGGCAGCGACCCACTGGTGCCTGAAATCTGTTTTATTCCGGATACCAGCACAGCCTGTTGCTGGAACACCCTGTTTGACACATCAAAAGACCGTACCCTGCTGGACCGTGTAAACATGCACGCAAAAAAAGCCGTTACAAGTAATGGAGTCTGTGGGTTCTGCCTGTGCAAAACCCCTGGAAAACAATAATGATTTGCCGGAACTGAAAACGGCAACGAGATATATGAAAACATAAGGAGAAAATCATGTCTGAAAAAGTATTGCTGGTTGATGATGAAAAGGATTTTTTAGATATCATGTCCGAACGGATGCAGGCCCGGGGCATGACAGTGAAAACCGCTGACTC
>JAABTU010000430.1 GCA_011389715.1 Desulfotignum sp. | reverse complement strand
TCATCTGCTGGGAGGTGGTGTTCTGTGCCTCATCCAGGATAATAAATGCATTGTTCAGGGTTCTGCCCCGCATGAATGCAAGGGGAGCGAGTTCAATAATTTCCTGCTCAATATACGCCCTGGCTTTTTCAAAGTCCAGCATATCATACAACGCATCGTAAAGAGGGCGCAGATACGGATTTATTTTTTCCGCCAGATCCCCGGGCAGGAAACCCAGAGCTTCACCTGCTTCCACTGCCGGACGGGTGAGAATGATTTTTTGGACATCTCCCCGGCAGAGGGCTGCCACTGCCATGGCCATGGCCAGATAGGTTTTTCCGGTCCCGGCAGGACCGATGCCGAACAAAATATCCCGGGCGTGAATGGCATTGACATATCGCTGCTGGGCAAGACTTCTGGGCCGGATGGGTTTGTTTTTGGCAGTCACGAAAACCGTTTGCAAAAACAAGGCATCCAGGCGGGCTGCGCCATCTTTTTTTATCACGGAGATGGCTGCATCAAGGTCCGCCGGTTCCATGGGAATCTTTTCTTTTAAAAGACCATATAACTGAACCAGCAGGGTATGAGCCAGGCGGGTATTTTCGGTATCACCTGAAATGGTGACAACATTTCCCCTTGAATTGATGGTGACATGAAAGCTTTTTGCGATTTTGTCCAGGTGGGTATTGTGAAATCCAAACAGCTTCTGGACCAGTGATATATTGTCAAATTCAATGGTTTTCATGGAGCATAGGGTGCATTTTATTCGGTAAAAGGTCAATAAAAATCTTGACGGGAAAACAGTGGAATTGTTATTTCTTAGGTCTTTGGAAACTATGACAAAAAAGGAAAAAAATGAACGGTTTTGACCTGGTTGTCCTGGTGATTGTTCTGTTTTGTATGATCAGGGGCCTTTTTAAAGGACTGATCCGTGAAGTCTCCGGGATTGTTGCCGTGATTGCCGCATTTTACGGGGGCTTCACTTATTACTGGATCCTTTCCGATCATCTGGCCTTTTTTATCAGCACACCGGAAACCCGGCATCTGGCCGGGTTTGGTATTCTGTTCTGTGGTATCCTGGTGGTGGTGGGGGTGATGGCTGCGTTGATCCGCAGGCTTTTGCACCTGGTATTTCTGGGCTGGGTAGACCGCTCATTCGGTCTGATTTTTGGAACGGCCAAAGGTGCATTGATTGTCTCTGTCTTGTTTGTCGTGCTGACAGCATTTATTCCGGCAGGCACAGCTTCGGTCATGGTGGAATCTGAATCAGCACCTTATCTGGCACAAATATCCAGGACCATGACTTTGTTTGTTTCCAGAACCATGCGGGCCAGTTTTTTGCAGCAGCTGGAAAAACTCAAGGTGAAAAAATCTTATATACAGGAGGGCAAACCCATTGGAGACACTTTCCCCTATTATGAATATCATCCAGACCCTGCGGGGGGAAAACGGGTGTGCCTGGGATCGCAGACAGACCCCGGCCACCATGTGGAAATGCCTGGCTGAAGAGGTGTATGAACTCCAGGATGCCCTTGTAAATGAGGATCTGGACAATACCTGCGAAGAGATGGGGGATGTGCTGTTTCAAATTCTGTTCATCATGGCAATATTTCATGATGCAAAACAGATTCCTATTTCCCGGGTGGTGGATACCGTAGTCGAAAAAATGGTCCGGCGCCACCCCCATGTCTATGGGTCAGCTGTTGTGAAAACAGAAAAAGCCTTGCTGGACCAGTGGGAGCAAATCAAAACCCGGGAAAAAGATTGGCCGGAAACGCGCTCTGCTCTGGATTCGGTGCCCGGGGGTATGCCCGGTCTGTTGCGCGCATTCAAGGTATCGAAAATTGCGGTCAGGCTGGGGTTTGAATGGGAAAATATCCACCAGGTGCTGGATACGGTTAAAAACGAAATTGCGGAATTTGAAGCTGCCCTGGAAGACAAGAATGAAGATGAAGCCGTGCTGGAATTCGGGGATATTTTGTTTTCTCTGGTGAATGTGGCCCGGTATGCCGGGTTTCATCCGGAAACCGCACTGTCCCGCTCCACTGCAAAGTTTGAGGGAAGGTTCCGGTTGATGGAGGCGGAACTGGCCCGAAAGAACCAAAGTTTAGAAGCGTTGTCTGCAGCTGAAAAAGAGGCATTCTGGGACCGGGCAAAACACAGCTATGACAAATAGTCTCCCCGCTGGAATTTGATATATTCTGTCTGGGCGGTTACTGCGGTCTGGTTGGCAATATCCCGCAATCCAGCATGGTCAGAACCAAGGAACCGGGTTTCCTTAACCAGCTGGTCTGCTCTGTTATGGATGGTTTCCAACACTGGCGCCATATGCTTTAAAGACACGCCGGGGTCCTGCAGTTGCGCACTAAGGGTATCCAGCAGTTCCAGCAGTTTTTCAGTGCTGCCGGAGACCAGATCCGACTGTGTGGGTATCTGTATGGTCCGCACAGAGGTGATTTCCCCCAGTGCCTGTGGGTTATT
>JAABTU010000429.1 GCA_011389715.1 Desulfotignum sp. | reverse complement strand
GGGCGGATACCGCCGGATCACTGACATGATCTCATCTTTCACCACCACCACCCGGTAATTTCTGCCGGCCAGGTACTGCTCGATCACAGAACTCGGCCACCAGATTTTTACCAGCACTACCGCCTTGAGCAGTTCCCGGTAAGAAGTTATGGGAAAATGGCTGCCCCGGGAAAAACCGCTGACATTGGGCTTGACCACCACGGGAAACCCGTGCTGTTTCACAAACAGGAACGGTTTGATCCACCCGTAAAAGATCTCTCCTTTGGCATGGGGGATATTGTTTTCGGCAAACATCTCCCGTGCCTGTTTTTTGGAACGGCAGCTTTTTCTGGTGGACAAAGGGTTGTAATTGCTGCATCCCCCGAGAAATTTTTTATCGATCCAGGCATAGATCATGCGTTTCAAATGTGTCATAGGGTCACCTTGTAATGGGCTTTCATTTTCGGAAAAAAAACCGGTTCCAGGGTTTCGGACCTTGGGACTGTCCGGGCCAGCCGGGCGGCAGAGGACATGGTCTGCTGCATGATCCGGTTTTTCTTCCACAACGGCACATTGCTGGAGAGCAGCACCAGGGGCATGGGAAGAAACAGGTTGATTTCCACCACATGGAACCGACCCCGGATCAGGGCGGACAGGTTGTCGGCCTTGACGCCCACCCGTGCCATGCGGAATCGGCCGATCTGTTTCATGAACCCCCAGAGGGTCTCCAGCGCAGTGTGATCCAGGTCGTCTGTGATCTCTTCATACCGGGTGCAGGGGTTGTGGATTGAGTTGACGGGAAACGCCTTGATACAGGTGTTGGTCACCAGGGTTACGGACAGAAACTGATACCTCTCCCCGTGTTCGGATGACCGCAGATAATAGATCTCAAACTCCTGTCTGCCCGGGGCGGCCGCCTGAACGATAAAGGGGATGTCACAGGATGCCGCGGTTTTTTCAAACGCCTGGTATGCACGCTGGTTGTCCGCCCGGACAATGCCGTTGGCATTCTGGCCCCATTCCGGCTTGATGAACACCGGGTATTTTACAGGCAGCTTTTGGGGGTGGAAATAATACTGGGGAAGGCGCCAGGATTCAGGGATCAGGGTATCCATCTCCAGTTTGGAAAAGATCCCTTTTCGGGGATTGAAAAACAGGCTGTTCAGATGAAAATAATACCAGGGAACAGCCCTGTACCGGACACAGGCCCACAGAAACCAGAGCACCAGGGATATCCGGATGCCGGTGTTCATTGTACCGTCCTTTCCGGAAAAAAGATCTCCCCTTTTGTCGCATCATCCGATGATACATGGATGCTCAGGGTTTCTTCCATTGCTGTTACCTGATGAATGTGGTTGTCAAAGGTGTCTGGCCGGCCAATGAAAGCAATATGTTCAGATGCGGATAACCTGCCGGAAGATGTTTTTTCCACAACAGCGTTGTTTTTGCGAAAATTGTCATAGGCAAGTTGGCCTGTGACAACATAATACAGGGTAAAAAACGGGTGGCCGTGGATGGATGACACCGTTCCCGGGCTCCAGTGCGCAGCCATGGCCTCAAACCCGTTGTTGTTTCGTAGCAGAATGGTTCTGGTATAGGTACCTGAAATCAGAGGAAAATCATCTGCCGGCAGGGGGTGGCTGTGTAAAAAATCCACAACCTGTGCCGTGATCCGGTCCGGATCAGGTGATATAAACAACTGTTCCAGCAGGGACCGCAGTTGCCATTGGCCGGGATGGTTCAGAAAGGTTATGGGCTTACTGATCTCTTTTTTCATACAATCTTTGCCTCCAAAAATTTTCCTGTTTCAATCACCCGGGCAAAATACCGGTCAACATCCGCTTTTTCAAGGTCATGGGAGGCCAGAAGCAGGCGCAGAAAAGGCCTGCCTTTGTCAAGAGCATACCCCACCAGGCTGGTGCCTTCATGGTGCAGGGTATTGCGGATGGCCAGGTTCAGTTTACCGGCATCCGCTTTTTTTGCCCTGTACCTAAAACAGATATTGAAAGAATTGCGGGGGAAAACCAGTTCCAGATCCTTTGACCCGGTCACAACCTGTTCCGCATATTGGCACAGGTCAAGGGATTTTTCCACCATGCGGGCAAACCCTGTTTTGCCGAAAAATTTCCAGTCCAGAAACCATTTCAGGCTGTCCACCCGCCTGCCGCACTGCAGAGACACCGCCCCGAGGTCCCGGACCTGGTTGTCACCGGTGTCATGAAAAATATAACTGTCATCTCCGCTGCTGCATACCCGCCCCAGGGTATGGGGCCGGTTGTTGATCAAAAACACATTGCAGATAAGGGCTGTGCCCAGCATTTTATGAAAATCCCAGCAAAAGGAATCCACTTCTTCAATGCCGGCCATGAATTTTTTGCGCAACCGGTCGCTGACAACCACTGCCCCGCCCCAGGCCCCGTCTATGTGCAGCCAAAAATGATACTTTTCCCGCAACCGGACCAGGGATGCAATGGCATCATATGCCCCCCGCACC
>JAABTU010000428.1 GCA_011389715.1 Desulfotignum sp. | reverse complement strand
CCAGGACAGGGGAATGATCTGCCACCACCGCCTTGCTCGCCACAAGGGAGACCGCATATCCAAATCCGGCAGCAGTGGCCAGCAAAACACCGGTGGTGTCGATTGTCACAGCACTGCCTGCCACAGTAAGCAGGATGCATCCGGAAATGGACAGCAGGGAAGCTATCAGCCAGGTCCGGTTGAGGTGTTCTTTTTGAAAGACCGCACTGAGCAGTCCGGAAATGACAGGGGCAATGCAGATGGCCACTATGGTTCCTAAAGCCACCCCGGTTCTGGCCACTGCCTCAAAAAAACACAGCTGAAACAGGACAATGCCGCAGGCTGCAATAAACGTGGGCACCAGGGGCGGGCGGAAGGAAAACACACTGGTCCTGCTGAATATCCCGGCCAGCAGCAGCAGGGCAGGACCACCGATGATCAGGCGCAAAGAACCTATGGCAGTAGAAGAGATACCTTCCGGGGCAAGGGCCTGGGAGGTTCCGGTTGTGCCGAACAGCATTGCTGCTAGAATTACCAGCAGAAATCCTTTGTACACCCTTTTTTTTTCCATTGTCCTCCTTTGCCAATTTTCAGACCATGGAGTACAATCCTTTAAGTGAATACAAACAACCAAAAACGCAAACTGCGGTGCCAGTCTTAGATAAAAAAATGAAGCCTTTTATACCCGCATATATCACCACAAAACAAACCGGACGGCTCAAAGAAAAGATCCGGGCAGCCTCTGAAATACTTGCTTCCTGTACGCTGTGTCCACGGCAGTGCCGGGTGGACCGGACCAGTGACGAAAAAGGGTATTGTGCCACCGGAAAAACAGCTGAAGTGGCCAGTTTTGCACCGCATTACGGAGAAGAGCCCCAGCTGGTGGGGGACAGGGGATCAGGCACGGTATTTTTTTCCCATTGCAGCCTGCAGTGTGTTTTCTGCCAGAATTATGACATCAGTATCCAGGGAAACGGCCAGGCTGCCGATGAAGATCAGATTGCGGCCATCATGCTGTTTCTGCAGGAAAAAGGATGCCACAACATCAATCTTGTGACCCCCACCCATGTGGTCCCCCAGATCCTGAAGGCCCTGGATACCGCCATCGACCAGGGACTGCACCTCCCCCTGGTGTACAATTGCGCAGGATATGAGCTGATTGACACCCTGAAACTCCTGGAGGGAGTTGTTGATATCTTTATGCCGGATTTTAAATTCTGGGATGCAGCTGCAGCCAGGCGTTACTGCCGCGCACCCGAGTACCCCCGGACAGCAAAAACGGCAATCCTGCAGATGCATGCCCAGGTGGGGGATCTGGTTGTGGACAGCGCAGGACTTGCCCGCACAGGACTCCTGGTCCGGCACCTTGTGATGCCGGGACGTCTTGAAGAAACCAGGCAGATACTAACCTTTCTCAAGGAAAAGGTCTCCGCCCATACCCATGTGAATCTTATGTCCCAGTACCGGCCCATGGGAGAAGCCGCCCAATATGCGGGCCTGGCAAAGCCCCTGGCTGCCCGGGAATTCAAACAGGCCCTGCAGATGGCAAAGGAAACCGGTCTTCCGCTGATCCGGTGATTTGAAATACAGCCGGCTCGATTCTTGACTTCTTGCACTCCGGACATTTTCCGGGCTTCTTGAAACTTTTCCTGTCCTTGAATTCAAATCCGCAGTTCAGGCAGGAGCACGGTGTTATTTTAATTTGTTTTTTCTGGTGGCGGATACTTTTTTCAATTGACGGCAGGTGTGAGTATGCTTCTTTTTCGCTGATCCGCAGGGCCTTTGAAAGATCTCTTGCTGTCATGGGTTCAGTTTCCAGGCAGCGGATGATCTGCTCTCTGGTTGTCAGTTTTTTATCAACGTCATCCATCTGATCACTGTTCCCGCCCATGATGGGACAATCCCTCCAGTTTGTCCAGCCACCCGGTTATGTCAGCAACTCCGCTGCGGATCTCCTGGATGGCATCAGCCTGGGATTTCTGTCCGGCTATGTGACCGCTCCAACAAATGACCATTCCGGTCAGTCTGTTCATCACCTGTTCCTGGATGTGTTTCTCATCGTCAGAATGGGATGAGTCATCTTTTCTGATTGTGTTCATAACATCACCTTCCTTTTTGCCGGTTCCCACAGACACGGCCTTTATTAAAACAAAACAAACTGTGTCATTTTTTTTGGGACAGCTTCCGAGCTGTTTCAGGCAATACGTATTTTTTGTGAGGTCCGTCGGGTACACCATGATTAACCGGAGTCCTGCCAAGGTCCACAAGATAGCCAGCTTTGGCCAGTTTCTGCAAAGCCCGCCGGATGCTTCCCAACTGAGAATTTGTGCATTCAAACATAGTTTTTTTTTTAAAGACAAGGCCGGTCATCACCATGGTGTCAATAACTTGATCCGGTTTTGCATTAAATATTTCCAGGATGGTCCTTTGGTTCTTACCGAGTCTTATGCCCATGATTGTACTCCTGGTCGTTTCCTTGTGATATTTGTTTGTTTTTATCGGCT
>JAABTU010000427.1 GCA_011389715.1 Desulfotignum sp. | reverse complement strand
GCCATGGGCCAGCACCAGTTTGTCATAACTGACCTGTCCGCCGGCATGGGTGGTGATGGTTTTTGCATCCGGGTCTATGGACACCACCCGGCTGTCATACACCAGGTCAATGTTGTGGGCGGTGTAATCCTCCGGGGTTTTCCGGAACACATCGATTCTGCCGCATTCGCCCCCGAGAAAATAGGGCAGAGAGCAGGGATCGTATTCCGGGACGGTTTCAGCAGAAAGAATGGTGATGCGGGCGTGTCTGTCTTTTCTGCGGACATCGAACGCCACCTGGTTGCCGGCAATGCCGTTTCCGATGATGACCAGTTTCATGGGATTTTTGCCTTTCTTATGGTGTCATTAATGCCGGGGAGAGCCGGCCCGGGCCCGGGCAGCGGCGCGTCGTGCCGCCGGTTTTGATGCTGCGCCTTCTGTGCACAGGGTCAACGCCCTTTCCTGCCTGCAGGCTGCCACGCACCAGGGTTCGGGTTCATCCGCACACATGTTGCAGGTCATGGTCTGACCGGTGGCGGGGTTGATACGCGGGCTGCCCACCGGGCAGATGTACACACAGGCCCGGCACCCGATGCAGATCTCTGTATCTGTGATCACAGTGTCGTTGGCCTGGCGGACCCTGGCGTTCATGGGGCACACCTTGATGCAGGGGGCGGTTTCACATGCCAGGCAGATCACCGGTACCTCCAGATCCTGTGATGCAAACCGGATCACCTCCACGCAGGAAAAGTCCGGGTCTATGCGGTTGTGGTGCTTCATGGCACAGGCAATCATGCACCGCCGGCACCCGGTGCATTTTTCCGGATCAATGGATAAATGGTCTCTCCGAAGTTTCATATGCTGCCCCTTTCTGGTTCCAGGTTGCCTGAATTGTTCAACATGGCGAACAAGTTTTGTATAAAATATTTTTACCCTGAAACAAATAATATGTCAAACTAAAAAATAACTATCCAGATATATAAGGATAATTCTAATAAAAAAATCGTTGACTTTTTATTATTCTCTGGTATAAAAATTCATTATAATGAACTGAAACACTATGTATCGGTTTTTAAGGGTCTGGATAAAATTTTCCCCAACCATTTGTCAAGGAGTATACCATGGCTGAACAACAAAGGGTTTCTTCCTCTGAATCGCTTCGCAGCACCCGCACCTTTGGTAAGGTGAGGTGCCACAACCCCAGCTGCATGGGCCGGCTGTCTCCGTCCCCGGGCAGCAAAGAGATTTCGTGTCCCACCTGCGGCATGACCTATCGCCTGTTCTGGGTAACACCGGAACTGCCAAGAATCCGCGGGCCTGTCTGGGATGTCAACCGCAAACTGGCCCAGGATACCCTGGCGAAAAAAACCGGAACGTCTGACGGCGATTCCCAATAATACAGGAGGGAACAACACATGGCATTGGACCGCAAAATAGCCTATATCAATCTGTCTACCAGGGAAGTGGAGATCAAGCCCATTCCTCTGGAAATGCGAAAGAAATTCATCGGCGGCCGGGGAATGGACGCCTATCTGCTTTACAACCATGCGCCTGAAGGGTGTGACCCCCTGGGGCCGGAAAATCCGTTGATCGTCAGCGGCGGCCTGCTCACCGCCACCTGTGCGTCTGCCACGGCAAGAACCCATGTCATGGCCAAATCGCCGTTGACCAATCTTCTGGGATCGTGCAACATGGGGGGGTTCTTTGCCCCGGAACTGGCCTGGGCCGGATTTCACCACCTGGTGATCACAGGCAAAGCGGACAAACCCGTGTATCTGTGGATTCACAATGGTGACATCGAAATCCGGGATGCAGACCATCTGTGGGGAAAAAACAGCACCGACACCCAGTGGGCCATCCGGGACGAACTGGATGACCAGGAGGTCAAAAGCATGGTCATCGGCCAGGCCGGGGAGAATTTGGTGACCTATGCCTGTGTCATGACCGGTATCAAGAATGCCGGAGGACGTACAGGTATGGGATGTGTCATGGGGTCCAAAAACCTCAAGGCAGTGGCAGTGCGCGGTACCATGGATGTGAAGATCGCTTATCCCAAGGATGCCCTGGAACATAACAAAAAATTCATCGACCAGATCACCAGCGCCAAGGTCAACCAGATCCAGGGCGCCCTGGGCACCCCGTTCATCTGGGGTGCCACCAACTGCTGGGGCGGGGTGCGCACCAGAAATTTCCAGTACAACCAGATGGAATATGCCGATGAGATCGAGCCGGAAGCCATTGACGACATTGCCACCGAAACCATGGGACCCCACCACATGACCGGTTGTTTCGGGTGCCAGGTGCACTGCCGGGCCCAGTACAAGATCCAGTCCGGGCTGTATGCGGGAAAATATGATGAAGGTCCGGAATACACCTCTTTGGGGGCATTCGGTGCGGAACCGGACTGCAAGAGCGCGGAAACCGTTCTCACAGGCAACCACCTGGTGAACCAGTACGGGGTGGACAACCTGGAGATCGGGAGCATGATCGCCTGGGCCATGGAACTG
>JAABTU010000426.1 GCA_011389715.1 Desulfotignum sp. | reverse complement strand
CAGGCGGTTTGCCGACTATTTCCAAAACCGGCAGATTTTCCAACCGGATGATGGGTCCCTTGACAAAAACAAAGGCATGTTCAATGGTTCTTTCCAGCTCCCGGACATTGCCCGGCCAGTCATAATCTGAAAACAGGGCCATTACTTTCGGGTCAACCCCCTTCACTGTTTTTTTGAATGTTGTGTTAAAAAACTGGATATAATACCGCACCAGCAAAGGGATGTCTTCTTTGCGTTCTCTGAGGGGCGGAATGGCCAGGGGAACGGTTCTTAACCGGTAGTAGAAATCTTCCCTGAAAGATCCGTCCTTCAATGCCCGGGCCAGGTTTCGGTTGGTGGCGCTGATAATGCGGGCCTCCAGGGGAAGGGTTTCGGTGCCGCCGACCCGCTCGAATTCTCTTTGTTCCAGAACCCGGAGCAGTTTGATCTGCAGGCTCGGCTTGAGTTCACCGATTTCATCCAGGAAAAGGGTCCCTTTTTTCACCAGTTCAAATCTGCCGGCCCTGGCTTTTGCGGCACCGGTAAAGGCGCCTTTTTCATGGCCGAACAGCTCTGATTCCAGAATGCTTTCTGCAAGGGCAGAGCAGTTGACAGCGACAAAGGGGTGTCTTGCCCGGGAAGAATTGTCATGCAGGGTGCGCGCAAACAACTCTTTTCCCGTACCGCTTTCACCGGTAATAAAGACATTGACCTCACTGGCTGCAAGGTCCGGCATAAGTGCAAAAAGCTGTTGAATGGGCCGGCTGTTTCCAATGATATGTGAAAAAGCATGGGCCTGTTTTGTTCCGTCAGGCTGACTTCTCTCACCGGTCAATGGCCGGAAGGTTTCCACTGCCCCGGCAACCCGCCCGTATTCATCCTTGAGCACACCGATATTCACCAGTATGGTCAGTTGAACGCCCTCTTTTTTTAAAATGCGGATATCCTGGTCCATCTCTGATTTGCCGGTTTCAATGGCGGTTCGCAGTGGACATCCCAGGTCACACAGATCTGAGCGGAAAACTTCCCAGCAATAGCGGCCTAGCACCTCTTTTTTGGAATAGCCGGTGATTTCTTCAGCCCTCCTGTTGAAAGATGCGATTCTCCATTTTGTGTTAATGGTGAATACCCCTTCGGGCAAAGCTTCCAGCAGAGACTGTTGTTTTATCAGCGCGCTGTTGGCGGTGTCAGCTGTTGTGTCGGATACCTGCGGCGTGCAAATCTGCTTGAAGGAAAAAATAAGTCCCATGATTATCCGGGTGGTTTCATAGAGGGGGTGAATGGCATAACGGATGGAAATGGATTTGACGGATGGGGATTTTAGCGCCGCAGTTGCATCCACCAATGTTTTTCCCTGGTGCAGTGTTGCATCAACCGCATCTTCCAGCATTGACAGATAGGGACTTGCGATAAAAGAACTGAAATTCAGTTTTTGACCATGCCTGAGTTCAGGGGGGATGATTTCCCGGGCCGCCGGATTGAAACTCATTATGCCCAGGGATCTGTCCAGCACCACCAGGCCGTCATCCGCATTGATCAATGAATCACGTGTGTTGTTGTTCACGCCCCGGCATCCGTTTTGCTTTTGATTCCGAAATTGCAGGTCCATGTCTGCTGTCAACTGACAATATAACTTTATGGCAATTGAATCCCCGTGTCAACCATTGCCCGGGCAAAAAAACCCGGTGTCGCAGCCAGGGCGGCACCGGGTCGGGTACAAACGGGTGGTATCAATGGATACCGGATGGATCGGACCGGATCAGCTTTCAATAATCCCGGCCCTGACCCCTTTGAGGTAATTCATGCAGTAGTTGTCATGGCCCAGGAGCATGTCTGCGGTTTTGATTGCAGCCATGATTTTTTTGTCCAGGGGATCAATGATGGCGGAATCCATGCCTGCCAGCATCATCAAGGTGACAAAGGTCCGGTTGATGATGTGGCGCTGGGGCAGGCCGTAGGAAATATTGGACAGACCGCCGGTGATGTGTACCTCCGGATACTTGGTTTTGATGGCCCGCACCGCGTCCAGGACCATCACCCCTTTGGTGGAGTCAGTGGAAATGGGCTGCACCAGCGGGTCCACATAGATATTGTTAGTGGGTATGCCGACCTTGTTGAGTTCCGCCACCAGGGAATCGGCCCGGCCCACAATGTCATCAGATGCAGCGGGCATGCCGCCGTCATCCATGCACAGGGCAATCACCTTGCAGTCCTTGCCTTTCAGGAACGGAATCATGTTGTCGAACCGTTCTTTTTCCAGGCTGATGGAGTTGATCATGGGGGTCTTTTCCACCATGGCAAAGGCCATTTCCAGGATGGCAGGATCCGGGCTGTCCAGAGACAGGGGCACGGTGGCAATGGGCTGGATGGTTTCCAGCAGCCATTTCATGTCTGCTTCTTCATGGCCGATGCGGGCCCCGGCATTCACGTCGATAAAAGCGGCCCCTGCCGCCTGCTGTTTTTTGACATCGTCAATGATATAGTCGGCATCTCTGTCTGCCACAGCAGCCTGGACCAGTTTTCTGGAG
>JAABTU010000425.1 GCA_011389715.1 Desulfotignum sp. | reverse complement strand
GATGATGGTATCCCCGGTATCCCACGCGCTGTCCGTGGTAGAGGAAACCCTGCTGGACAATACCAATATCTATCTTGTCTACGAAAATCCGTCCCAACCCACAACCTTTACAGTCTACGCCCCTTACAGTATCAGCTATATTGAAACCTATCACTGGAACAGTTACCAGGGAAAAACACCGGGAACCATCAGCCTGCAGCATTCCGACGGCACCACATACGGGCCATGGAATGCCCAGGGCCGGGACGGCCAGGGAGGCGTTCCCAACGCCTACTGGTATGTGGAGCCTTTTGAAACCATCAAGGCCGGCACATACAAAATTCAGGTATCAGATACAGCCAGCTGGTCACATAACACCGACTCTAACAACCAGGGGTTTGCCATTGTCAAAGGGTTCTGGGCCGGCACTATCGGCTCATCTTCTTTCAGCCAGATAGGGGCAACCATTGACAACTTCAGATTTTTTGAAGCAGGCGGAACCGCCCCCCCCCAGGATCAGATCACCTTTGCTGCAAATTTTTCCAAAAGTAATGCCAGGTATATCCATTACCAGCTGAATATTTCCTATCCCCAGCGGGCACAATCTGAAACCTATACCCTGACCGCCCGGTATATCAAACCCGACGGCAGTACCATGGGGGAATTAAGTCATGACATCACCCTGCATCAGGGATTGGACAGCTCATGGCACAGTTACGGCTGGGGCTGGGCAACAGCCGGCAACTGGGAGGAAGGCACGTATACGGTCATACTGTTCGACGGCACCACTGAAATCACCCGGGGAACCTTTACCATAGGAGAGGAATCTTCTTCCGACCTGGACCCCAGCCAGTGGCTCGACAATTTTACCATCGGGATCGACACATCCAACGTGGATGAATTTTTACCCGCACCTGATTTCATCACCGATCCCCCGAATATGGTGCGGTCCATCGATCCCTTCGGCATGGATATGAACTGGTTCCAGTCCAGCCGGATCCAGACCGGCAGAGGAGGAATCAGGATCTTTGATGTCAACCTGAACAATGACATGTACTGGATCGATGTGCGCATCGATCCCAGTTCCCCGGTGACACTGGATGTTATCGACATGCAGCCGGGTTATCCATCCACCGGGTTTCCCCACTGGGACCTGGGTAATGATGTCATCGATTTCAGGCTGGCCAGAACAGACATTTTCGGTCCGCCACCCTATTTTTCCATGTTTGATGTGGGGGTGGACGGATCGGTGTACAACCTGGATTTCACCCTGTCAGGCAGTCAATTCATTCTGTCCGATGTCACATCCGCCGGGTATGTACACTATTTCCCGAATGACGATGCACCAAGACTGGCAGTGATCACAGACTCCCCGACGGCACCGGTGATGACAGATACCGCCGGTATCTGTTTTTCCGATCTGCCCGTGGGCACCCCCATGGCCCTGTTCAATGTCCCCGGCCCGGACGGGGAGGATTTTCTGAATGTCAACTACTGCGGCCGGACCGTTACCCAGAAATTCAGCATCTATGACGGCATTGCCCTGGGAACCTATGGACCGCCGCAGAGCAGTGTCCAGACCCAGTCGCTAAAAACGGAAAACAACCAGGGCACCTTTCTGATTCTGGACTGGTTTTCCCGGCCTTCCCGGGATGAGCAGCTGACCCAGTGCATCAAGGACCAGACCACCCTGACCATCGGGCTGCAGCGGGACAATAAGCTGGGTCAGGCCCTTTTCGACCTGGCCACCTCTTTTGCCAGTGAACTCAAACTGGCCAGCAACACCCTGAATACAGCCAAGGATACCCTGCTGGACAGCAAGGACGTAATCATGGACGTAATGGCCACCGGCAAAATGGATCCGGCCAAGCTGTCCGAGTTCGTCCTCAAAACCCTTTTAAAGAACGCCACCCCCAAAGAACATGAAGAGCTGGTAAAAAAATTCTTTGATGACAAAGTGCCGGACAATATCAAAACCCTGGCCGAGGGATCCGGCACCGCCATGGAAGAACAGTATAAAACCGCCCTGCTGGGCATTATAAAAAGCGGAGTAAAAACCTATTTCCCCAGATCCAGCGCCATGGCGGAAACCCTTGTGGAAGCCCAGAAATGGGGCATCGAGGCCATGGCGGATGAGGATATCCGCATACTATACAGGCGGTTCAAGGAGTTCGACGGGGACTGGGATTTCTTTAACACTACATGGAATGCATCCAGATTCAGGGCCAACAAACAGATCAAGATCAAACAACTTCTGGAAAAACAGGGCAAATCAACAAGCGATGCCAATGTGGAAGCCTATATGAAAAACCTGTTCGAAGGATGGTACAGCCAGGAAAAAGAGTATCCCGCAAAACTGGCCAAACTGGAAAATCTCAAGGACCGGTATGATGATGACTATTTTCTGCAAAAAGAGCTGGAAAACCTGATGCCCAATGCCACCGAGTGTGAACGCATGCTCAAGCTGCTGCAATGGTTCAACAATGCCCAGCTGGATATCCTGGAATCCATGGGAAAATGCACGGGGTATACCCGGCC
>JAABTU010000424.1 GCA_011389715.1 Desulfotignum sp. | reverse complement strand
GCGAAAAGAGCGCATTGATTTTCTGCTGGATACAGTAGGACTTTCCCCGGGCCAGGCAGATCTGTATCCCCATGAATTTTCCGGGGGCCAGCGCCAGCGCATCGGCATTGCCAGGGCCCTGGCGCTTGATCCCACCCTGATCATCGGAGATGAACCGGTATCTGCTCTGGATGTCTCCATCCAGGCCCAGATCATTAACCTGCTCAAGCGCCTGAAACGCGATTTCAACCTGTCCTTGATCATCATCTCCCATGACCTGGCCGTGGTGGAATACATCTGCGACCGCATCATTGTGATGTACCTGGGCAAAATTGTGGAAGCTGCTGATTATGCTTCGTTGTACAAAGACCCGAAACACCCCTATACAAAGACCCTGATGTCCGCCATTCCCGTGCCCGATCCTGCGCGCCGCACCCGGCGGATCATTTTAAAAGGGGATGTGCCCAGCCCCATCAATCCGCCCGGGGGATGCCGGTTTCACACCAGGTGCCCGGACCGCATGGATATCTGCGACAAACAGGAACCGGCCATGCAGCGGTTCAATGACGGCCACACAGCTGCCTGCCACCTGTATAACAATACATATGCCGACCATAGTCATGCAACCCCAAACCATGTTTCAACCCCAACCAAAGGAGACAACCCATGAAACACAAACTTGTCACACTCATTATCGCCGCCATGCTGGCGATGCCCGGCCTGGCCCTGGCCAAATCAGACCTGGTGATTGCCGTGGACTCCCCGCCCAAGAGCATGAACCCCCACAGTTACAACTCCGATGCCAACCTGTCCTACATGGCCAATTTTTTTGACGGCCTGCTCCAGCGCCCGGCTCCTGAAGGCAGACTGGCACCGGGCCTGGCCACGGATTGGACCCGCAAAGATGCTTTGACCTGGGAGTTCAAACTCAGAAAAGGGGTAACGTTTCACAACGGCAACCCGTTTACTGCAGAAGATGTCAAATTCACCTTTGAGCGCATGAAAGATCCGGAGTTCTCTAAATTTTTGAACATTGCCAATTCCATTGCATCGATTGAAACACCTGATGATTTTACCGTGATTTTTACAACCGAAAAACCGGTGCCCTGGTTTGCGGAAACCATGCACCAGAATTTCATTGTGGACAAGGAATCCTCCCTGGAAAGGGATTCAGGAGATTATAACACCAAACCCATCGGCACCGGGGCATATAAATTTGTGGAATGGGTCAAAGGGTCCTACATCAGGATGGAGGCCAACCCGGACTACTGGGAAGGGGCCCCTGTATTTAAAACCGTTGAGATCAAACCCATTACAGAGGACTCCACCCGGTTTGCCGCCATTGCCACCCGCCAGGCCCATATCCTGAGCGGCGTTCCCATTCCCATGATCGAGCTGATCAAAAAAAATCCCGCCATTGAGGTGGTATCCAGACCTGCCCGCCGGGCCATCTACATGGACATCGGCAACAAACCCGGCACCCCGTTTGCCGATGTCAGGGTGAGAAAAGCCATTGCCATGGCAATCAATGAAGATGAGATCGTGTCCACGGTGATGCGGGGCCAGGCCACCCCTGCGGCCCAGGTACCGGATACCGCCACCATCGGGTATGACCCGGATCTCAAACGGCTGCCCTATGACCCGGAACAATCCAAAGCCCTGCTCAAGGAAGCAGGCTATGAAAACGGATTCGAGATCACCATTGCCGGCCCCAACGACCGGTATGTCAATGACAAACAAATCTGTGAAGCCGTTGCCAGGTACCTGGCCAGAATCGGCCTTGACGTGACCCTGGATGTCAAACCCAAATCCATTTTCTTTGATGAACTGTCCTCCAACAAACACGATTTTTATCTGATCGGATGGATGGACGGGTCCTATGACTTTGGCCGTTCCGCCCAGCTGCTGCTCCACACCGTAGATCCGGACAAGGGCATGGGGGTTTACAACGGTGCCATGTATTCTGATCAGAAGCTGGATGAAATGATTGCCGCCTCCAGCGCCATCCTGGACAGAGAAGAAAGAAAAAAGGCTCTCCAGGCCATCAATAAAAAATCGGTAGAAGAGATCGCCTGGATCCCGCTGCACTATCAGCAGGATGTGTATGCCGTGTCCAAGGCGGCCAATGTTATCTTCACCCCCCGCCCCGACATGTGGATCGTGGCCAAGGAGATAAAGAGGTAACTGTGTAAAGTTCATCAACCGTTAACCGCAACAAGGACCGGCCCCCGGGATTTTCCAGGTGCCGGTCCTGAACCGGACATGCTGTGGGAAGATATATTTTTCAGCGCATATGCCAGGGGGTGGTGGTCCTGCTGGCGGTATCGTTTATCTGCTTTCTGATTTTCAGGTTCACCGGAGACCCGGTCCTGATGCTGGCAGGCAAATACGCCACCCAGCAGGAACGCGAACAGGTGAGAATCGCCTATGGCCTGGACCGCCCCTTTTATGTGCAGTACGGCAATTTTCTGGGCAATGCCCTGAAGGGCAATTTCGGCAAATCCTATATCTCCCAGGTGGATGCCCTGGACACCATTTTGGAACGGTTCCCGGCCACATTTGAGCTGGCACTCAC
>JAABTU010000423.1 GCA_011389715.1 Desulfotignum sp. | reverse complement strand
GCGCAATTCAATGCCATGGAACTGCTGCTTGCCCAGTACCAGACCACCGGGGATTACCTGTCCCAGCAGATCCAGGGCATGCAGAACTTCAACTCATATGTGTCCAGCGGCGGATAATTCAGCCGGCCCGGACATAACACCTGAGATGAGCTGCCATCACCCGGAAATCGATGCATGGACGTCTTGACAACAACAAAAGCAAGGGATGGGTTATATGAAAATAGACAGTTCCAACATCAATTTATATTCATCTCGGATGTACGAAGAAAAACAACAGGAAACCGAAGAACTGAGGGAATGGGGAGCACGGAAAGACCCGCGCGTAACACAGGAGCGCGATCCGAATCCAGGTGAGCGCATGCGGGCCGCAGTCCGGTGACGGCTTTGAAGAACTTGCCGCCTACGATGAGGACAGCAACAACTGGATCGACGAAAATGATAGCATCTACAACAAACTCTCCCTGTGGCGGCGTGAAAACGATAATGATGTTTTGACAAGCCTGAAAAAAGCCAATGTGGGTGCCATCTATCTCGGCAATGCGGACACATCCTTTGATCTGAAAAATCAGTCCAACGAACTCATGGCTCAGGTCCAGAAAACAGGGGTTTATCTCAAGGAAAACGGCGGCACGGGGACGGTTCAGCAGATCGATTTTTCGGCATAGACCGTTGGGGCGGTCAGAAGTGGCTGTCTCCTTATATGTATTTTGCGATTAAAAGGGGCTGCTTTGGTGCCGCAAAACGATATGTCATTATAAAGAATTACCGGGTGATCTGCAAGGGAAATCCGGAATTCGAACCTGCGCCATATAGCATCACACCTGCTGCCCGGATTCCATCCGTTTAATATAATCAAAAATGCAATCGGAGAATAAAAGAAGGTCATTGAGGTTGTGTTTGATGATGTGGGTCATGATGGTCAGATCCAGCCGCTGGTATTCATGCACCAGAATATTTCTGAATCCAATCATGTTGTAAAGGTTTTTTTCAATATCTGCAGAAATGATCTGATGCTCAGCCAGTATTTTAAAACTGTCTCTGCTGTTTTTGGGCATCCCCAGCCTGTATTTTCGAATGGTATGATTTGCCAGGTCAATGGCCTGCTCACAAGCGCGCTGTATATTGATGGCAATGGCGTCTTGTTTCAGGAAATTTTTTTCAAACGGCACGGTGTCCGGCAGATGATAATAGGAATGAATCTGCTTGATACAGCGTTCGATACTCTCTTTTTTGCTGGCTGCGACATCATTCATACCTGGAGTATCCTGTTTGTCCGCATGACCTGGGCCATGATATCCGCCCGCTCTTCATTGAGCTTCTGATAAAATGACAGGGTCAGCATTTCAAATTCTTCGCAGACATACGCGTCGGCACAAAAAATCAGTTCTCCGGTGTGGATAATTTCCATCTGCATGACGGTATTAACCTGTCTCAGATTGATCAGATCCACAGATAGGTCCAGTTCAACGGCCAGTTCACACTGAAGGGTGAAGCTCTGAAGACCGGTCATTTGTCTGGCCGCCTTCGGATGAAGCAGCATGGCGATATCAATGTCGCTGTCATCCCTTTGCCCACCGACTGCCCGGCTGCCGAACAAGTAGATCCCCTGCAGGCGATGTGCATTTTTTTGCAGAAAACCGATGGTCCGGGATATGATTTCCTGGGTATTCATCAGTGCCTTGGGGTATTTGTGTCAGTATTTTCGATCAGCTCCGGATTGAGCAGGTCCATGTTGTCGTCTTTCATGGCCAGGGCGAAAATGCGGTGTCTGGTCAGAAACCGGACACTGTCTTCAGGAATGTACAGGGAGGAAAAAATAGGGATCACGGCTTTGGACCGGGCCTTGGGAAACCAGTCTGCGATCTCCGGAATAAAATCGATGAAATCCTGGAGATATGAGGTCCGGGGCGTGGATTTGGTTTCCACGATAAACAGGTATTTTTCGTTTTCCGCCACCACGTCGAATTCCCGCCGATGGGTGCCGGAAACATTTTTTATCTGCAACCGCACGGCAAAAAAATCCAGCTCATCCACCTGGAAATATTCCCTGGCAACCCCGCCGATACAAGGGGCTACGATATCTTCCACCACCGTGCCCATTTTGTTGGCCAGCTCGCCCCATCTTTTGTTCATGGCTTTTCTGTCGGCCCGGGATTCTTCAATGTCCGCCAGAACAAAGGCTTTGAAGTCCTTCATCTCAGCCTTGAATGCCTGCATCTCCCTGGAAAGATTTGAAATATTCCGCTCAAGCCGGGAAAGGGCCATATCGCTGTTAACGATATATTGTCCCAGCACGGATTCAAGGTATCCAATTTTTTCCTGAACGTCGGCGTCCATATCACGCTCCTCTTGTTAAAGCTCATGGGGCAGCGGTGCCACAAAACTGTATTTCATTATAAAGGATTGCCGGGTGAACAGCAAGGGGAATCGCAACCGGCAGTATGGCACCCCCGCCGGGGGCGGCATGCTGCAAGGCAGAGACAGATACTTTTTTGTCCTTGGCTTGCATCGTGCACAAATGCTATAATAAGCCTATCATGAATACACCGTTGACCTATAA
>JAABTU010000422.1 GCA_011389715.1 Desulfotignum sp. | reverse complement strand
CAAAAAGATTCCAGTGCCTGGAAAGAAGGCAATTGTAAACAAAAATACAAACCGCGTTTTGGGGATAGTCAGCAAAGGGTACAAGCTGGTTTCCAACAAGGATGCCTTGGATTTGGCTTATGAGTGCTGTCAGGCAACATTCCCGGATACAAAGCACAGTGAGTGGGAGGTGACGGCAGTTGATGCGCCAGGGACTGGGGGGCATTGCTTTATCGATCTTGTACACAATTCAGCAAATTTGGACTTTGAGCTTGTTTCCACTCAGGATAGACCGGATACGTTTGGACCTTTCATCCGTGTGACAAACAGCTATAACGGCTTGAGAGCCCTGGCTTTTGATATTGGCTTCTTCCGGAAAGTCTGCAAAAATGGCATGATCATTCCAGAATCGATTATCCGATTTAAATTCAATCATTTACAAAAGGATATTGGAAAAGAGATCCGCTTTAACGTCAAACATGAACTTTTTTCAACGTATTTGGACAGCTTCAAAGAATATCTGGGGGTGCTTAAGGGTTGCAGGGTGACAAGATCTGAATTTGAACCTTTGTTCTGCAGTGTTCTGAATATTACCGAACCCAAAAAAATGGAGCCGGATAGTCCTATGGTAAAGAATTGGAACGATCTTTCTCAACACATAGCAACTCTTTGCAATCGGTACATAAATGACCTTGGTGATAATGCATATGCAGTGTTCAATGCCATCACAGATTTTTCATCACACCCGATCACAAATCGATGTATCCGCAGGGAACGGCACAGTTTCCAGAAACTGGCCGGTAACTGGATAAGTAAGTTCAGTCACGAATGCCGTCAACCCGGATTTGCCATTACCGATTACCTGGCCCGTCTGTCCTCCAATACACAAATCGATTCAGTGCCGGCACGATGATCAACAGACAAACAACCATTGCCCCGGGGGCACGGATTGAAGTGCGTGATCAAGAGTGGCTGGTTCGCCGGGTGGACAGAACCGATACCAAGGGGTATACCCTGCATGTGGTCGGGACATCGGAGCTGGTCCGGGATAAGGAGGCGGTCTTCCTGTCCGATGCAGAGCGGTTTGCCAGCAAGGAGATCAAGGTATTGGACCCGGCTAAAAACGCCCTGGTGCCGGACGACTCACCGGGGTTTACCGCCACCCGGCTCTATATGGAAAGCCTCTTGCGCAAAACGCCACCCACAGGTCACGGTCTTTATATCGGTCACCGGGCGGCCATGGATGCGCTGCCCTTCCAATTGGAGCCGGCAGCCATGGCCCTTTCCCAGCCCCATCAACGTATCCTCATTGCCGATGCTGTGGGTCTGGGTAAAACCATTACCTGCGGTATCCTGCTGTCCGAGCTTATCCGCAGGGGCCGTGGTAAACGGATCCTGGTGGTGGCCATCAAAAGCCTGCTGACCCAGTTTCAAAAAGAAATGTGGTCCCGATTCACCATCCCCCTGACCAGGCTGGATTCTGTCGGTCTTCAGCGGGTCCGCAACCATATTCCCGTCAACCACAATCCCTTCCACTATTATGATCGGGCCATCATCAGTGTGGATACCCTGAAACAGGACAATGAATACCGGGTCCATCTTGAAAATGCCTACTGGGACATCATCGTTATCGATGAAGCCCATAATGTGGCCGAGCGAGGGGGCAGTGCATCCCAGCGGGCACGGTTGGCACGGCTGTTGTCGGGACGGTCTGACAGCCTGATCCTTTTGTCTGCAACGCCCCATGACGGCCGTGCCCGGAGCTTTGCATCCCTCATGAACATGTTGGACCCCACTGCCATTGCCGATCCCGACCATTACGGGCCGGAGGATATACAGGGGTTGTTCATCCGGCGGTTCAAAAAGGACATCAAAGACCAGGTGACCGGCAGCTTCAAGGAAAGAGAGATCCGCACATTCCTGTTCCGGCTACCCCGGCTGAGGAGGCAGCGTTCCAGGCATTGGAAGAAATCACCTTTCACCGGCTGGACCAAAGACACAGTGGGGGACGTCTGTTTCGGACCACCCTGGAAAAATCTTTGTTTTCATCCCCGGCAGCCTGTCTGGACACAGTGAACAACCGTATCCGGAACCTGACTCGGGATCATGGTGATGATCACCCGGACATTCCGGCCCTGGAAGAATTTGCGGAAACTGTAAAACAGATCTCACCGGATGATTTTTCCAAATTCAACCACCTGGTATCCGTGCTTACGGATAAAGAAAGCCCCTTGTACTGGAATGGACGGGATACGTCCGACCGGCTGGTCATCTTTACCGAACGGGTGGAGACTCTGAAATTCCTGCATGCCCATCTGCCCCGAAAATTGAAACTCACATCAAAACAGGTGGCCACCCTCCGGGGGATGGACAGTGACCGGGAACAGCAGGAAGTGGTGGAGGCTTTTGGCAAGGAATCGTCTCCCATCCGGCTGCTCATTGCCACGGATGTGGCTTCCGAGGGCATCAACCTTCACTATCTGTGTCACCGCATGATCCATTTCGACATTCCCTGGTCCCTGATGGTATTTCAGCAGCGCAATGGACGTATAGACCGCTATGGACAGAACCAAACCCCGCAG
>JAABTU010000432.1 GCA_011389715.1 Desulfotignum sp. | reverse complement strand
ATCTGTCCATGTTTTATCTCATGAGATGGTACCAGGGCCAGTTGTTTGCCGACACCAGGGATGAAGCAACAGATGAACTCAGGCTGGAAAGTGACCGCCAGGCTGTGACCATTGTCACCATCCACAAAAGCAAGGGCCTGGAATACCCCGTTGTCTACCTTCCGTATTTGTGGTCCGGCACCAGGCCCGTATCCAGCCGGCCTGTGCTGTTTCATGATCCGGATGCTGGTCTGCAGCTGTGCATGGACCTGCGCAGTACAGATTATCATGGACCTGATACAGCCGGGATGGAAAAATCCCGGGCCCTGCACACCCTGGAGGAAAAAGCGGAACAGCGGCGGCTGCTGTATGTGGCTTTGACCCGGGCTTCGGCCATGTGCCGCATTTTCTGGTGCGGCATTTCAGGCATTGCAGATTCCGCCCTGGGCAGCATGGTCCATCCCAAAGGATGTGCAGATGATACAGACATGGCAGCAGATCTCCAGGCACTGGCCAAGGACCAAAAAAAAATATGTGTACAGTTTCTGGTACCACCCGGGCCGGATACGCCCTTATGGGATGAGAAAAAGCAGCTGCCTGAACTGCATGCCAGACAGCTGACCCGGCAGATCAGGCCCTTTTACGGCATCACCAGTTTCAGCGCTATGGTCCGGGGCACTTACGCACAGCCGGGCGGCAAGGCTGTTCCTGATCCGAACCGGGCATCCATTATCCCGGACCCGGGGACAGATCTATCAGACCTGACAGCCGTCAGCCCGAATGCGTTGACAGACCCATCGGATCTGACAATCGTCACCCCGGACCCGCGGACAGACCCATCGGATCTGATGGACGGCACCCCGGCTCCAAAGACAGACATCGCAGCCCCGGAGACAGGCATCGCAGCCCCAAAAACAGACATTGCAGCATCGGGAAAACCCATTTCAACCGGTATCCATGTGGCAGACACGACTATTTGTCTGCAGACATTTCCCAAAGGGGCCGAATCCGGAGATTTTTTTCATGCTGTCCTGGAGCATATGGATTTTCAGGGGGATGCAGCACATGTAGAAGCCTGTGTCGCCCAATACCTACCCCGGTTCGGGCTTGGGGATCCCGCGCTTTTGGAACCGGCAACGGCCGCAGTGGCAGATATTGTATCCACAAAGCTTGTGACCGGTCCCGGCGGATTTAGCCTCAAGGATATTGCCGGGGCCGACCGAATAACAGAAGCCGAATTTTTATATAATGCACACACCCTGCACCTGTCCCGTCTGGCAGAACTGCTTTCCACCCAAAAGAACCGGAAAGCCTATGCCGCCAGACTGCGGGGCCTGGATTCAGGCAGTGTCACAGGATTTGTAAAAGGATTCATTGACCTTGTGGTCAGGGTCCGGGGCCGGTATTATATCATTGACTATAAATCCAATTTCCTGGGGGACACCTATGCTGACTACAGCCGGTCTTCCATGACTGCGGCCATGGAAGACCACCATTATATTCTGCAGTACCATTTGTATGTGATGGCCCTGTACCGGTATTTGTCTTTACGGTCCAAAGATTATGACCATGACCGTGATTTCGGCGGCGTTCTGTACCTGTTCATCCGGGGGATGCACCCGGACCTTCCCGGATCAGGTGTATTTTTTGACCGGCCGCCACAAGCACTGATACAAAAAATGATGAACCATGACAGGTAAATATCCATGATTACATTTATCCATGCAGCAGACATTCACCTGGACAGTCCTCTGAAAGGGCTTGAGGCCCATGAGGATGCTCCGGTACAGGAGATCCGCAGGGCCACCAGGCGGGCCTTTGACAACCTGATCCATCTGGCCGTGGAAAAGGCGGTTGATTTTGTTTTGATCAGCGGTGATCTGTATGACGGAGACTGGAAAGACTACAATACCGGTCTTTTTTTTGCCGACCGCATGGGACAGCTGGCCAGGGCCGGTATCAGGGTCTTTATCGTGTCAGGCAACCATGATGCTGCCAGCCAGATCACCCGGACCATGCCCTTGCCTGACAACGTTTTTGTGTTTCCCCACCAAGTCCCTGAATCAATCGTCCTGGAAAATCTCAAAGTGGTCATCCACGGCCAGAGTTATGCCTTTCGTGCCGTGACTGACAACCTTGCCGCAGGATATCCGCCATACCATGCCGGGTATTTCAATATCGGGCTGCTCCATACCGCCCTGACCGGCCGCCCGGGACATGAGGACTATGCCCCATGCACCATGGATGATCTGCGGTCCAGGGGGTATGATTACTGGGCCCTGGGACATGTGCATAAAACAGAAATCCTGAACAAAGACCCCTGGGTGGTGTTTGCCGGCAATATCCAGGGCCGGCACATCAATGAAACCGGTGCCAAAGGGGCCGTCCTGGTGACCGTGGCAGATGGCCGGGTCATTGAAAAACAGATGTGTGAACTGGATGTACTGCGCTGGGCGGTTTGCAGCATCGATCTGTCTGCATGTGACACCATCGCATCTGTCCATGACACCGTGCAGGAATCGTGTGAGATTGCGCGAGAGAAGGCTGATGGCAGAATTCTGGCCCTGCGCCTGGTTTTGACTGGAAAATGTCCGGTCCATGACACATTGATGGACAATACAGCCGGGTGGGTCCAAAAATTTCGCGGCATTGCTGCGGCAATGGGGAATGTGTGGCTGGAACAGGTGAAATTTCATACACAGCGCCAAAAAGATCCGGCACAGATGTTTGGGAAAAACACCCCGGTTGCTGGTTTGATTCAATCCATTGAAAACCTCAATCTGGATGAAGACACCATTATGGGCCTGGTACCGGAGCTGGCCCAGTTGAAAAACAAACTGCCTGCGGAACTCCATGCAGATGGAAACCTGTTTGCAGATCCTGCTTCCGATACAATGGCGGCACTGCGCACAGCAGTCCAGGAACTGCTGATTGCCAGACTCCTGGACCACGGGGAGGATGAGAAATGAAACTCAACCAGCTCTATCTGAAGGCATTCGGGCCCTTCACAGACAGGGAACCACTGGATTTTGATGCCGCCTTCCCCGGGCTGCACATCATTTACGGTCCCAACGAGGCAGGCAAAAGCAGCTCTCTTCGGGCCCTCAGGGCCTTGTTGTACGGATTCGACCACCAGACTCCGGACAATTTTATTCACAGCTATGACCAGCTGCTGGTGGGGGGATGCCTTGAAAATGATGCAGGACAGAAAATTATTTTTTTCCGCCGCAAAAAAAGGGTGAATGACATTGTTGATGAAGCAGGCGACCCCCTTGATCCGGGGATACTGGCACCGTTTTTATCCGGGGTGGAACCTAAGGTTTTTGAATCCCTTTACGGCATTGACCATGACAGGCTGGTGAGGGGGGGCAAAGATATCCTGGACCAGAAAGGGGAGGTGGGCCAGGCCCTTTTTGCTGCAGGGGCAGGGATGTCTTCTTTGCAGAATCTCATCAGCCTCCTGGAAAATGAAGCAAAAGCGTTGTTCAAGCCATCCGCACAAAATCCTGAGATCAACCAGGCAATCAAAAGATTCAAAGAGCTCCAGAAACAGGCCAGGGAAAAAAGCCTTTCCTACAGGGACTGGAAAAAACACAAAGATGCCCTGACAGCGGCCGAAAAAACACGGGATGACCTGGAAAAGGAACGGGATCACCTGAACAGAAAACTGCAGGGATTGGCACGGCTGCAGCAGGCTATTCCTGAACTGGCATCTCTGGCATCCTGGAAAAAACAGCAGCAGGACCTGGGAGAGGTCACCTCTTTGACCCCGGATTTTGAAAAACAGGTTGACCAGGTAACCAGGGATATGCAGGCGGCGGACCAGCAGCTGCAAAAAAACGGGGAGCACAAAAAAATCCTTGCTGAAAAACTGGCGGCAATCCAGCCCAATGAGGGGCTTTTGCGCCAGGCAGAGCTGGTAAATGATTTTGTGCAGCGGCTGGGGGAATTCCGCAAAGGGCAAAAGGACCGGCCCAGATTAGACGGCATGCGCATCAGCCTGCGAAGGGAGGCGGCACAGCTGCTGCAGCAGGTGCGGCCGGACGTGTCCCTGGATGCACTGGAAACCCTGGGGCCGGTGTTGCAGAAAAAAAGAACAATCCAGAGGTTAAGTGCCCAATATGAGGCCACAAATCAGCAGCTGACATCTGCAGAAAAACACCTTGACACTGCTGCCTGCAAATCCAGGGACCTGAAAACAGCCCTGGCGGACAAGGTGGAACCAAAAGATGTGTCCCCCCTTGTCCGGGCGGTCAAGCTGGCCCGGAAAGCCGGCGATATTGACCAGCACCTGGAAAAAAGCGTCCAGGCCATTGGTGAGCTCAAAAATGAATGCCGGTCCGACCTGCAGCGCATGGGGCTGTGGTCAGGGGATCTGGCTGATCTCATGCAGCTGCCCCTGCCGTTGTCTGAGACACTCCAGAAATTTGAAAACCGGTTTGCCCTGTTGTCTGATGCGTTTCGGGAAGCTGAAAAAAACCGGAAAGCCCATGAAAAGGATTTGCAGACCGTTACCCGGGAGATCGGAAAACTGGTGTATGCAGGGCAGGTTCCCACTGAACAGGACCTGGTTCACATGCGTGAAAAACGGGACAAGGGATGGCAGCTTCTGCGCCGGCAATGGCTTGAGAAGGAAGACGTTACAGCTCAAAGCACGGCATTTGATCCTGATCTGCCCCTGCCTGATGCCTATGAAGGGTATGTGGGCAAAGCAGACACGATCGCCGACAGATTGTGGCGGGAGGCGGACCGGGTGGCCACTGCAGCAGGATTACAGGCCAGAGAACAGGGTCTGAAAACGGCAGTGGCCGACAATGACAAAGAGGAACAATCTCTTGTAAAGCAGTCAGGTGCCCTTGAAAAAGAGTGGCGCAGGGTGTGGCAGCCTGCGGGCATTACCCCGCTCTCCCCGAAGGAAATGGGCGGGTGGCTGGCACAGATGGACCAGCTGCGGTTCAAGGTGAAAGAACTCTTTAAAAATGAGCACCAGGTCCGGCAGGACACTGACCGGCAAAAAGCGCTGGTTTCCCGGGTGAAGACCGCACTGAACCTTGTGGCAAATGAAAAAATTCCCGCACAAGAAACCCTTGATCCTGTTCTGGTGTTTGCCGAGACCGTTATAGAGGATGTCGAAAACAGTAAAAAAGCGCGTGACCTGTTGGATCAGAAAATGCAAAACGCCCGGACAGAGCTCCAGCAGGCCCGGCAGGACCTTGCTGCGGCCCAAAAGGCCTGGGCTGCATGGGAAACCCAGTGGCAAAAAGCGGTTTCACACCTGGGTGTTAAATCAGATGTATCCCCCATGGAAGCGGTTGACATGCTGGAGACCCTGCAGCAGTGCTTTGACCGGCAAAAACAAGCACAGGACCTGAAAAAACGGATCCAGGGTATTGACCGGGATGCAGCAGACCTAGAAAAAGCAGTAAACACCCTGGTGGAAAAGGTGGCCCCGAAACTGTCATCGATGCCTTTGGACCAGAAGATAATCCAGATGCAAAGCCTGCTCAACCAGGCACAAAAAGACTGTATCCTGCACGATAAGATAGGAGAAGAACTGGATCTGCTGGAAAAAGAGGCGGATGCTGCACAGGAAAAAAACAGGATCGCCCAGGCCCGGATGCAGGCGTTTTTGTCGACTGCCAGGTGCAGCAAACCAGAAGACCTGCCCGAAGCAATCAACAGGTTTGTCCGGTTCCAACAGCTGCAGCAGAAAATTTCCGACACCAAAGCGGTGCTGGCAAAGATAGGGGCGGGTGTGGACAGAAAAACCCTTGCAGAACAGGCAGCAGCCGTTGATGCCGATGAACTGCCGGCCATGATTGCAGCACTGGAAAAAGATATTTCCCAGAGGATACACCCTGCCATAAACGCAATCTCTCAGGTGATCGGGGAGGAAAATACCCGGCTGGCTGCCATGGACGGCAATGCCACTGCAGCGGAGATCGCAGAAGAGATGGAACAGGAACTGGCCAGGATCCGCAGGCTTTCAGACAGGTATACCATAACAAAGCTTTCAGCCGGCATTTTGCAGCAGGAGATTGAACGCTACAGAGAAGCCCATCAGGATCCTGTTTTACAGCTTGCCTCCAGATATTTTCATGACCTGACCCAGGGGTCTTTTGCCGGTTTGCGCACAGATGTGAATGACAGGGCAGAACCTGTTCTGGTGGGGGTGCGGCAGGCAAATGCCCGCCTGTCAGTGGAAAAAATGAGTTCCGGCACCCGGGACCAGCTTTTTCTTGCCCTGCGCCTTGCCACCCTGGAATGGCGCCTGGAAAAAACCGAATCCATGCCCTTTATTGTGGATGACATTCTGATCAATTTTGATGATGCCAGGTCCAGGGCAACGCTGAAGGTCCTGGCGGAACTGTCCCGTAAAACCCAGGTGATTCTGTTTACCCACCACCGGCAGATCGTGCAGGCGGCAGAACAGATTACAGACGGAAACAGCATCCACATCCATGAATTGTGATGGGTTGTGACGGTGTGCCGGTATTCAGGTGAACCTGTCGTCTGACCGTTTCTTTTTGATCTCCGTTTCACTGGCCGTAAGCCACCCGGAACGGCTGTCTGCCACAGCATCAAATTTTTGGATGTAGGGTTTGATGTCCAGTAATGGTGTGCCGTCCAGAATATCAATATCCTGGACCACAAGGATATTGCCTTGGATTTTTTTCAGCCTGACAATGGACAGACCGATATGGTTGGGCCGCAGCGGAGAGCGGGTGGAAAAAATCCCCCGCGTCCGGGTATCCATAAAAGGGGTGACACGCAGCTGGGTCCGCTCTGTCTTGTGAAAAGCGTAAATAAGATAGATATGGCTGAACCCGTCAAGGTCCTGAAGGCCGTCCATAAAGGCTTCATTCACCAGAACATGGCCTTCAATGCCTGCTGCCCCTTTGGGTTGAATGGGCATGTCCCTGATGTTTTTATGGGGGGAATGGATTGTTCCTATTGGTTGAATTTCATGCATGAGATCAGGTTTTTCCTTTCTTAAGAATTTCCGTGCCAGCCGTTTAATCGGCCAGGATCGACTGGTAGATGACATAATATTTGTTGGTGTTACTGACATACTGGACTGTTTCCCGGCCGATGGTGCGAAGGGCTGCCAGTTCAACATTCCTGAACCATTTGTTTTTGTCCAGGCCCATTTTTTCTGCCATTTTTCTTGCTTTTCTGATATTGGCCGGACCGGCATTGTAGGCTGCCAGCGAAAACCGGATCTGGTCCCTGTGGGGTATGTTTTCAGAACTGAAGTAGCGGTCCCTGAGAAAGGCCAGGTATTTGACCCCGGCATGGACATTGTTGTCCAGCCTGTCCACATGCGGGATCCCGATATTTTTGTCCATGGCTGTTGCGGGCAACACCTGCATAAGACCTACTGCACCGGCACTGCTTTTTTGGTTATGGTCCAGCTCTGATTCCTGAAAAGCCATTGCCAGAATGAGCAGCCAGTCAAAATCATATTTTTGGGCATATTTTTTTATGACCCCTTTATATTGTTTGAGTTTTACCCATTCTTCAGGGTCCAGGGGATTTTTCAGGCGCCCGGCATCTTTATAATACCGGTTAAAATAAATATTGCCCAGCAGGGTCCCTTTTTTATGGGTGTCTAAAAATTCATTGAGGCTGGACAGCAACAGCGGGTTGTTTTTTCGCACCATCCATGCAATTTTGGAATTTTTGCGCAGCACCACATCTTCATTAATCTCGATGTTTTCAAGTACTTCTGACCATGCCCGGGCAATATGGCTGTCTGCGACAGTGATGCCAATGGCGCCGTTGTCAACCATTTCCAGGGCGGTTTCTGTTTCCAGCTCTTCGTTGAGAAAAATTATCTTTACCGGTTTTTTGTTTTTTTTGCGCAATTTTTTATTCAGCCTGAGCAGGCTGTCATAGTAGCTGCTGCTTTTGCGGACATGGACCTTTTTTGCACGTAAATCAAAAACATTTTTCAGCCGAAATTTTCCTTCCCGGGTTATCACCACTTCATTGATCCCGGTTAAATAGGGTTTTGTAAAATCCACCCTGTCTTTTCTTTCAGGGGTGATGGTCAGCCCTGCAGCAGCTATGTCACCATATCCAGAGACCAGTTTGGGAATCAGCTGGTCCCTGGATACCGCTATAAACTCCAGCACGACTTTTAATCCGTTCTGGTCCAGCCGGCTGTTGAGAAATTCTTCATATCCTTTGACCAATGCATATTCATATCCCACCAGATGCCCTTCGGAAATATAAAAATTGGTCCTGTTAAGGGTTGTCAGGACCCGAATATACTTTTTTTTCAGCAACCCGGGCAGGTCATCGTCATAGGATTCTGATATATGCACATTCAGGGGCAGAGTATTGTCTTTTGCACACAGGGCAATGCCTGGAAAAATCAGGCATAATACAAGCAGGAATAATAAAAAACAGCAGCGGTATGCTTTTTTCATGAAAGCACTATGCAAAGTTTCAGCTATGGGTAAACCTCATTGTTGTTTAAGCCTGATACAGCCCGGCATTCTGCAGGGCGGATTCCCAGTTGATCAGCTTTTTCAGTACCATCCGCATAATACCATCCACCGGGATGGAAGGACAAGGAATAATACCGGAAAACCAGGAAAACACATTATATCCCGGCATGCCGCACGGGTGAAGCCGGTGGCAGACAAAGATTAAATCCTTGACAACCCGCCCTGGTAAACAGCATATTGTCAGAAAAAATTGCCTTCAGGAGGGCGTAAAAAAAGAATATATGGCGCACAAATCAGCTTTCAAACTGCCGTCAGTTACCCATAACCGGAATAAAAAAATCCGCAGGGTAGGATTTGAAATGGAATTTAGCGGCCTTGATCTTAACCAGACCACTGCCGTTGTCCAGCAGGTGTTTTCCGGAAAAATTACCAGTGTGTCTCCTGCTGCATGCAAGGTGGCGGTTGAGGGGCTGGGGAATTTTACCATTGAACTGGACTGGCACTTTCTAAAAAAGAAAGCGGCGCAGCAGAATCCGGGCACCCCGGGTGACTGGCTTGACCTGCTCAGCCAGACGGCAGCGCTGCTGGTGCCCATGGAGGTCGTCTGCCCGCCCATTGCCGTGTCTGATCTGGACAGCCTTGAGCCCCTTGTCACAGAACTGCGCCGGACAGGGGCCAGGGGGACTGAAGATTCCATGATTGCAGCCTACGGTGTCCATATCAACACAGAGGTGCCAAGCCTGGATGCTTTTTGCCTGTCCGGCTACCTGCGGTCCTTTGCCCTGCTGCAATGGTGGCTGGTGGATGCCCATCAGGTGGATTTTGCCCGTCGCATAAGCCCCTATATTGATCTGTATCCAGAGGCATATCTCAAACAATTGTTTTCCCGGACAGCGCCGGATACCAATCAGGTCTGTGATGATTACCTGCAGTACAATGCCAGTCGCAACCGGGCCCTTGACCTGCTGCCCCTGCTTGCATATATGGCGCCTGAACAGGTCAGCAGAGTGGTTTTTGATACAAAAATAATGGCCAGGCCGGCATTCCATTACCGCCTGCCCAATTGCCAGATCGATAAGCCTGACTGGTCTCTGGCCGGTCCCTGGAATACCTGGTGGGTGGTGGAAGAACTGGCACAGCGACCGGATGATCTGCAGGATCTCGGGGCGCTGTTTATGGACCTGCACCGGCCACTTCTGGGGGTTCCCCGCAGTGAGTGGACCGCATTGATGGGCAGATGGCTGCAAGACCACGCATTGGCGTAACCGGGTCCTCCCGGCGCTGGGCACCTGCCTGGTGGTGTTCCAGAACAGCCTTGCAGCTGGCTGGTGCATCTGCCCTGCGGATCAGTGTAAAACATGATATCCCGGATATCTCCCTGGATGCACTGATTATCGGCGGCGGCAATGATATCGCACCGGAACATTACAAAGGGGATCTGACAGCACCGGTAAAATTTGATCCGGAACGGGACCTGCTGGAAATAAAGTGGATCAAATATGCCCTGGAACATAAAATCCCTTTGTTGGGGATCTGCAGGGGCGCCCAGCTCATCAATGTGGTGCTGGGGGGCAACCTGTTCCAGGATATTCGATCCCTGCGGCGTCTGACCTATAACCGACCAGGACTGCTGCCCACCAAGCAGGTACTTCTGGAAGAAAAATCATTGGTTTCCAGGGTCTGCAGCAGAAAAAAACTCAGGGTAAACAGCCTGCACCACCAGGCCATCCGGGAATCAGGCAAAGGGCTGCAGGTGGTGGGTCGGGACCTGGATGGCATTATCCAGACCGTGGAAGCCGGTGACGGCCAGAAGATCATCGGGGTCCAGTGGCACCCGGAATATCTTTTTTATCTGCCGGCACAGTTTGCCCTGTTTAAATGGCTGGTTGGATAAATTTTTATGGTGACTTCCGCTTTACTCTTATTCGGGTCCGCTTTTTTTGCTGCCACAATTTTGCCTTTTTATTCCGAGGTCGTACTGTTTGCCCTGCTGCGCCAGGGTGGAGATCCATTGCTGCTGCTGGTCATTGCCACCTTCGGCAACACCCTGGGATCTGTTGTCAACTGGTGGCTGGGGCTGTATTTGCTGCGGTTCCAGAACCGGCGATGGTTTTATTTCACCCCGGCCCAGATTGCCCGGGGACAGTACTGGTTCCAGCGCTATGGATACTGGACCCTTTTGATGGCCTGGCTGCCCATTGGCGGGGATCCCCTCACCCTGGTGGCCGGAATAATGAAAATCCGTCTGGGGGTGTTTCTTGTCCTGGTGGCTATCGGCAAAGGGCTGCGCTATGTTGCTGTGATCTATTTCAGCGCATGGTGGTAGTGAAGGCAGCAGCATTTCTGCTGTCTGCCCCATCAGCTTTCAGCAGCAGGAATTTTTGAGTACAGATGAACATCTGTCTGGGGATAGGGAATAGAAATACCTTGGGCATCAAAGGTCAGTTTTGTTTTTTTCATGTGCATGATGCCTCCTTTGCTGGTTAATACCGCTGAGAATTCAGCCCGAATTGTCTCCGGCAATTTTTGGAATGAAAATTTTTCCGATAAACAGGTAGAACAGTAGAGAAAAAAGAATGAGATAGCCGAACAGCTCCACATTCCTGGTTTTCAGAACAAAGGCAATAACCATGATGATGACCGCGCTCAGGGTGAAAAACAGGGGCCTGGGTACCTTTTTTAAAATAATACGTCCCAGATGTGCAAAACGGATGGTGCTCACCATCAGGCCTGTGGTAATGATCACGACAGCCCACATCAAGTGGACCGGCATGACAAGGGCTGCACCAAGTACGATCAGGGCACCTGCCGGACATGGCAGGCCGTTGAATACACCAGGGGGAATATCGGCGCGTTTTTTGTCAACCGCCAGAAACCGGATCAGCCGAAAGGCCACCCCTGTCATATAAATGGCGGCAAACAACCAGGCGTGGGAACCGCCGATTTTTAGCAGTACATAGGCCGGGGCCAGGCCAAAACTGACAAAATCCGCAATATCATCCAGATATGGACCATATTTGGTGCCGCCATGCTTTTCTGCCATTCTCCCGTCAAACAGGTCAAACAGCTGTCCCACAATGATGATAATGACAGCCCTGGCAAAAAAACCCTGGTACGTCAAAAAAAGGCTTGAAATGCCGCAAAAGAAGTTGAGGGTGGAAAGAATATCTGCATACAGCCGGTTGGGAACAAATTTGAAGACAATGGAGGCAGCAGACAGAACAATGCAGGAGAGCAGAATCTGGTCGCCGATGTGAATGACATCCGGATTTGCGTCCACCAGCGCACAAAATATGACAAGAGCAAAGCAGATAATGGCTTTAATTTTGCCGAAATTATTGGCAGCCCCGGAAGTTTTCATAAAAGCAAGCAGCCGGCGGGCGGCAAATTGGCCGAAAATCTCAATGACGATCAGTATCCACACCAGTTTTACCGAAATAATGCCCAGATAGGCAAATCCCAGCAGGGGCGGCAGATAGGTCAGTTTGTCACATAACGGGTCAAGCCATTCCCCGAGCCGGGAAACCAGATTGCATCCCCTTGCAACCAGACCGTCCACCCCGTCAAGTATTGCCGCAAAGGTGAAAATGATGATGGCGGCAGACTGAAACCCTGTCCAAAAGTAAAGAAAAAAACCGACCATGGCCATTGCTGTCCGCCAGTAGCAGATGGCATTTGGGTGCAAAAGCCACTGATGGGTCAGAATGTATTCCTGCATGGCTTTTGTTTTTATCATCCAGGCAAACCAGTAATAAAAACCTGTGCCGATCACAGCACCCACACAAATTACCAGTAACCGTTCCATATTCCCAGATACCAAATAAAACCGCCATTAAAAGAATGACAGACAAAACAATCCATTTTGTTTTGCCTGTGTACCTGCTTTCATTATCAAATCTTGGTATTTATTGCAACGGAAAGAACCTGCCTGGCAGACTTTAGACTCTGCCTTGTTTGTCATGATATGATTTGTGCTGCAAAAGGGAATCCGGACCGGTTTTTTGTCCTACACCCACAGATATAAAAAACAGCCAATATATACAATGGCGGCGGACAGGGCGATCACCATCCTGGCAAAAGACAGATTAAACACATCCTGGATCATTTTTGCATTCACGGCCAGCCCGTAAAGAGCGGCTATGACAGTGGCAGTCAGGATTAACGGGCTGGGAGTCTGTGTCTGAAGTATTGCCAGAAACGGGGCCAAAGGACACAGAGATATGGCGGCAACACCGATGGTGAAATAGGCGGTCAGAAAAGCGGCGTTTCCGCCCAGGGCTTTCAGGAAGACCCAGATGAACAGCGCGGCCCCCGCATGCATCAGAAAAGCCACCGGAATACCGGCGAAAATGAGTTTGAGCAGCCCCTGGCCGGCAAGCAGATCGCGGCTGATAAAAGCGGCGGTGCCGCCGTAGATAAATCCCAGCAGGGATAGATGACAGATGCAGATCCAGGGCAGGTGGTTTGCGGGCAATTGCCTGACACCGGATGGATCGCATTTTAGAAGCCGGATCATGGCGGCGGGGTATTTCATGGGCATCCTTTGAGAAACTTTGTGCTGCCCGGCCTCCGGACAGGCCGGGTCCGGGCAGCACAAAGGGATATGTGTTACCAGGGCTGCAGGCCCCAGATAAAGACAGCGACGCAGATGGCCGAGATGATCAAAGGCCACTTGATGCCGTTGTAACGGGATTCATCATAATCGGTTCCCCAGCCGTGGATACGGTCGATCACTTTTTTGTCCGCCAGCGTAGGGGCGTATGCCTTAAGTGCAGGCATACGGTTGAAGATGATGGACAGGATGATGAACATGGCAAAGCTCAAGGGAATGGTCACCATGCCGCCGGACATGCCCAAAGCCGCCACCAGGCCGGATCCGACGCAGATGGAGGGCAGCACATGGGGGGAGATCACGATAAAGATGATCCCGCAGACCATGGAGGAGATGATCAGGGCCAGTTTGTTGGCCTCCTTCCACCAGACCCCCAGCAGAATGGCCGGAGTGGCGGTGGTGGCCAGAAGCCCAAAGGCCCAAAGGATACTGGTCACCAGGAACCTCGGCGGATTGAATGCCATGAGAACGGCAGCCAGACCCCCCAGTCCCAGGGCCGCGTATCCCCATTTCATTTTTTTGGCGGAATTCATGTTGGGCGCGATGATCCCCAGAAGATCAGACCCCACCAGACCGGCGATGGCCATGAGATTGCCGCCGATGGTGGAAAGTCCGGCAGCGATGGCACCGCCCATCACAAA
>JAABTU010000420.1 GCA_011389715.1 Desulfotignum sp. | reverse complement strand
ATCCGACGTAAAACCGGTAAAATAATCCCGGATATCGATCGGGTAGTCGAAAAAACGGGTTAAATCAAGGTCAAACGGATTGTTTATCGTCTGATTATCGACCAGGCAGGGACCGGTCAGTGCACACTGAAGGTCGGTAAGCAGGTCCCTGAATTCCTGTTCATCAGCCAGTTCATCAGCCAGTTCGACAGGGTCCGACGGCAGGGAAATAAAGTCGTCTGACTGATTGTCGGTCTCATTTCTGATAAATGAGGAGGCGGCCAGATAGTTGTCTATAGCGCTGGCAAAAGACAGTTTTGCCTGGGCCAGCTGTGCCGGGCCATTCGTCTTCAGGCGCAGAAAATCCGGCAGGCACCCGGTCTGGTCAGGACCGCCCTCGCACCAGTAATCGTTGATAACCACCAGGTCCTGTTTCAGTTTTCCTATGAATTCGGCGGTATCTTCTATATTCAGATTATAGGCATCGATGATCAACAGCAGGGTTTTCATAAAATGAAGCATGGCTCTGTACAAGGCCACATCACCGAAATCCACCTCGATGTTTTCACAGGCATAGGCTTCTTCCGGCCGCTGAAGTTCCTCACAAAGGACAATAAGCGGTTCAGGGATGGCATCGTCAATTCCGGACAGTGCAGCCAGTGCACCGTTAATTTCGGGAAGCATCTTGTCAACCAAAAGCTGGAGGGCCGTGCCGGTGGACGGCATGACATCCGGCAAAACCGGCTCTCCGTTTGTGTCTACCGGGAATTGGGCCGTCCAGTAGCAAAAACTTCGGATTTCCTCTTCCAGGCCGATATCAGTCAACAGGGTATTTATTTCCGGATCATACATCAGCACCAGTATCCGTGTCACCGCATGAAAAACCTGAATGGCAGGGTCCGGATTAACGAGAGCGGCTTCCCCAAAACAGGCATTGGCCAGTTCAATATCACAGGGCAGGAAGTCCCGGCAGGGTTTGCCTTGGATACTTCCAAAATCGGCGGCAGAATTGGTATCATCTGCAAAGGTTCCTCCTGACTGTGCCTGGGATATCAAAACGCTCGAAAGCAGAAGGGTAATCCCGATGCAGCTGATTGCAATGATCCGGTTTACCATTGAGGGCCAACTTCTGCTTTTGTTTTCTCCACTGCTGAGTATCATTTTTATTACTCCCTGTTTATATGTCTGTCTCTTTAAAATCCGATAGTTGATAGAGCAAGATCTGTTTCCAGCCCCTGGCCGCGAATCTCCTGTCTGCCTTTTTTGATAATATAGGATCTGCCGGTGGTTAATTTCCCGGTATCGGTCAGCCAGACGATTTTCTGGCCGGACAGTTCCGCTCCCGAATTTGTCACCACCCTGGCATTTCCAGTGAATGTAATTTTCTTGCCATGCATCCCTACCGATGCTTTGTCTGCTGATATGGTACAGGTACGGTTGCCGGAGGTTTTAAGGAAGCTGAACCTTACATCGATCATTTCGATACCGGTGATATTGCCGGGCAAATAGTGTTTAAGCCAGCTGAGCGTGGTTGTCAGGCGGTCTGATCCAAACCCGGTCATGGGAATGTTTTTTTGAGTCTTCAGAATGCTGGAAGGTTCATAAAAGTCAACCCGTGTATGTTCCAGGCGGGCTGTCTTCATAAACCCCAGGCGAAAAAATCCCATTTTTTTGTGCACCACCGACAACCGGTCAATTTCAATGTATATTGTCCGGCCGCCATTTCTGAAATCATCGATTTTCAGTTGGGTGGCAATGATTTTTTCATGGGGTTCCGCCGTATTGGAAACTGGCGGCGGTGCAGGTGCCCTGGTGTAAAGAAAAAAGGTGATGAAAGCAAAAAGTGAAACAGTGGCCAGGCCTAAGACAAGCACCAGAATCGATTTGCTTTTTCCATAAACAGCGGTCAGCAAAAGTTTTCCCCGGTGCGGAAATGGATCATCCACATGTTCAAATTGTTGTCCCCCCTGGTTTTCATTTGAGATGAAAACCGGTTTCCCTCACGCTTTTTATTTTCCGGCCAAGTGCCTGTTTGAAAATGATGCTGAACCCTGCCGGTCACTTGGATTCAAATTCAATCATATTCAATTGACATTCGTGTTTTTTTTCATCCTCCTCTGTCCTTCTATAGTGTTTATTCTCCTTTCACAAGAAAAAGTTTGAATCGCTATTCAGGCAATGCAAAACCCAGATCAGCTGGGGATCATCGTCCATGAACGCATCATTGAGGTATTCGTTGATTTCTTCTGCACAAATACTTTGACAAATTCCGGATTGATATCATATAATCTTTACAAAACGTATATATGTTGTGCCGGACCTGTTTTATAGGCTGTTTCCTTTTGTTTTTGTTCACAGACAAGCTGCCGCTGATATTCATGGTCCTGTTGAGGCCTGGTTACAATCCATTAACCCGAAAATTCACGGTAAGGAGAAAATCATGGCTCAGACAAAAACTATTTACAACCCACGATCTGCCGTGGACCGAAGATCTCCCGTTGACAGGCGCATCCTTGACATGGGGTCTGGATACACCGGGTATGAGCGGCGCAAAAACACAAAAGACCGCAGAAAAAGCTGGGAAGACCGCTGC
>JAABTU010000419.1 GCA_011389715.1 Desulfotignum sp. | reverse complement strand
AACAAAATTGGTTCCATCCATGGTGCGGATGCCGGTGGTAACGGTAATATTGCCACCTGCTTCAACCGAATCCAGCGCATTGAGCAGCAGGTTGATCACCACCTGTTCAATTTTTGCCTTGTCAGCCATGATAAAGGGAAGGGAAGGATCCGTTGAGACGCGGCATTCTGCCTGGATTTTGCGGAATTTCACATCCATCAGGGAAACGCAGAAATCCACCACCGCATTGATATCCACTTTACCAGGGGTCAGGGAGATGGGTTTTGCATAATCCAGCAGTTGCTGCAGGATAGTCTCCAGACGTTGAATTTCGGTCTGGGTTATCTGAAGCCGTTTTTCGTCATTGCCGGTAAAAGGGTTGTTCTGACCCAGGATCTGCAGGTTCATCTTTATAGAAGACAACGGGTTGCGGATCTCATGGGACAAGGATGCCGTGATCTGGCCGATATAGGCCATACGCTCCATCCGGCGGCTTTTTTTCTCCATTTCCACCCGCCTGGTGATATCCCGGACAATGCACAGGTTATAGTGCCGGCCTTCAAAAAAAGATGGCCGGAACCCCATCTCCGTAGGCAGGACTTTGCCTTTCCTTGTCAGGCGCCGGTATTCAAACACCGCTGAAACAGAGTTGCCGGAACTGTTCCTTGTAACGACCTGCCGGACCGCCTCCCGGTCTTTTTTGTGAACATAGCGTAAAAACGGGGTCATTAAAATCCCTTTTGGATCATCAATGCCATGCATCTGGCAGAAGGCTGGATTCACAAACGCGATGGTTTCTCCCTCCAGGACCAGATACCCGTCACTGATCTCTTTCACCAGGGTTTTGTGTTTATGCTCAGATTCCTTCAACTGCGCCGTTCGGGCTGCAACTTCCCGTTCGAGCCGGTCTGCATATTCCTTGAGACAGGTTTCATGCATTTTCTGAAAATGGTTGGAAAACCGGTGAATGGTATAGGCCAGACAGGTGTTTACCTGTTCTATGTTGTGGCTTAAAAAGGATCTGGGGGATTCATCCACAAGGACCGGTACAATGATCTGCCTGAACAGCTCAAACGCTTTCTGGACATCGTCCAGGGGGAATCCAGATTCCAGGCGGACCTTGGTGATCTCATTGATGAACCGTTTGATGGCGGTGTAATCATTTTCCGCCAGGACCCGGGTGAATGCGTCATAGGCCCGTGCCGTTGTCACGGTCAGTTCATCCGGATCCCTTGCCGCATAATTTCCCGATACCTCGGTAAAAAGCTGGTCACGCCAGCGACAAATAATTTGGTCCCGGTGCCGGGAAAGCATCTCTTTAAAACTGAATTCTGCCTGCCCGGCTGTCCAGGTTACTGAAGCAGCCTTGTGAAGCACCATGACATCCCCTTTTTGCAATAAAAAAGAAGCTGTCTATTCATAACAGGTCCCGTCTTTTCAGTCAAATCATTCACACATCGATATCGGATTGGCTTGATCAAACGGGCTGAGCATGTTGCCAAAATCATTTGTCAAAATAGAGACAAGTGAAGGATTCTGATGAAATACCTAAGCTGATTTAAGAATATTGGTATCCTTAATAAAATGGTCTCTGAGAAATTTCCGGTATCTGATAATTGTTAAGTTTTGCCTGATATCTTCGTCAAAATCTCCCGCACCTTTTCTGTCATGTCCGCCATCGAAAAAGGCTTTTGAATAGATGGGGGAGAAAAACCCCAGCTGACCAATTGAGTCTAATCATCCATGTGAATGTTATGAACTACCCGATTCCGCCCAGAAGCCTTGGCTGTATAAAGCGCCTTATCGGCTGCTGAAATTAATTGATCTAACAATGGCTTCGAATCATCTGCAGTAGGAGACGAAAGTGTTGATACCCCGACGCTAGCCGATATTTTTTTGTCTACTGCACTGACTTTAGCTATATGTTCTCTGATTCTTTCAGCAGCCAGTAACGATTGATCTGCATCCGCACCGTGTAACAAGACAATGAATTCCTCTCCGCCCCATCGAGCAGGATAATCATTCCCTCTACATGCCTTCTTAATCGCCGAGGCAACAGCAATCAGAGCAGAATCTCCAACTTGATGTCCATATGCATCATTGATATTCTTGAAATGATCAATGTCTATAATCGCTATGCTCAGTGGTTCAGAGTTTCGCTGCCTGTTTTTAAGAGCCCACTCGAAATGATTGTCAAAAGAACGCCTGTTCGCAAGGCCTGTGAGAGCGTCTGTATTGGCCATTTGCCTAAGATTTTCTTCAAGTTCCTTTAACTGGGTAAGATCATTGTGTGCACCCAGCATACGAATTGGTTTTCCCTGCTCATCCCGGATGGCAATACCACGACAGCGTACCCAAATTGTTTTGCCATTTTTGTGTTTATATCGAACTATCTGGTCATACGGATGGCTAGGGTCTGCGCAATGCTTGTTAAAGTTATCTGTCGCTATTTTCAAATCTTCGGGATCAATAAGGTCTTGCCATTCTTTAGCAAGATGTTTCTTTTCTTCCGGGTCGTATCCAAGCAGTTCCCAAAACTGTGCATTCAACCACTCGTTCTCTGGGTTCTCAAGATCCCAGTACCACAGACCATCAA
>JAABTU010000418.1 GCA_011389715.1 Desulfotignum sp. | reverse complement strand
CTACAGTGCCCCTTGCATTAAAAGCAAAAGCAGTAATAGTGCTGGGGATAACAGATGTGTTATTAATGGTAAAGCTAAGATGTAAGCGGTCTATAAACCCCACCTTCTCACCGGATCAGATTTCCGGTACTGTTCATGGCGTCGGAACAGTGATGTGGTCTTTGTCAATCTGCTGCGGGAGCAGCGCTTGAAAATCTTCATCGGACATGGCTTCTGGGAGGTTTTCGAACAGGTGTTTCAAGTACCAGTAGGGTTCCAGTCCGTTGGCCTTGGCGGTTTCGATCAGGCTGTAAATGGCTGCGCTGGCCCGGGCACCCTCGGGTGTACAGGAGAACAACCAGTTCTTTCGGCCCACCACAAAGGGCCGGATGGCATTTTCAACCGCGTTGTTGTCCGGACCCACCCGGCCATCTTCAATATAACGGATCAGGCGGCCCCATTCGTTCAGGGTGTAGTTCACCGCTTTTCCCAGAAGGCTTTTGGGGGGTACTTTTTCAACGGTGGCATCCAGCCATTTTTTAAACTCTTCAAGGATCGGGGCGGCTTCCGTCTGCCGTTTTTCATATATCTCACAGGATGACAACTGGTCGGCCCGGGCTGTTTTTTCAATCTTGTACAGCTTGCCGATATATTTCAAAGCCGTGGCGGCATTGCCGACCGGTGTTTTGGTTTTACGGCTGACTGCTTTGGTCACCTCCACAAATTTTCGGCGGGCATGGACCCAGCAGCCCACATGAAGGATATCTTTTTTCTGGTCAAGAAATCCATAGCCTGAATATCCGTCCGTCTGGACGATTCCTTTGTAACCGTTCAAAAATGACGCGGGCACATCCCCGGACCGGGAAGGATCGTAATGATACAAAAGCACCGGCCTTCCTCGGGATGTTCCTTTGAACACCCACATGTAACTTTTTATCCGGCCGGGTTCTTTCAACACCTGCACCGGGGTCTCATCGATATTGATCAGATCACTTTGAAGCACCGCTTTTTTCATCATGGCCAGAATGATGTCACAGGCTTCTGCGGTTTTCATTGCCCATCCGCACATGGTGGATCTGGGGATCTCGACTCCCAGCCGTTTGAATTGCTTTTCCTGACGGTAAAACGGCAGGGCATCGGCAAACTTTGCAGTCAGGATATGAGCCAGAAGCCCGGGGGTTGCAATGCTTTTCGGGATAATCTGATCCGGCATCCTGGCAATGGACACGGCAGGTTTGTCATCCTCGGTCCCTTCGCATTTTTTGCAGGCATATTTATACCGGATGTTCCGGATCACCCTGACTTTGGCCGGGATATAATCCAGTTGTTCAGACACTTCCTGTCCGATACGATCTTTGAGACAACCGCACCCGCACTGCCTTTCATTTTCAGTGAGTTCATGAACCACATCTATGCGGGGCAGGTTCGCCGGCAAGGGTTTGCGGCCACGTTTTTTGCGGGTATGCTCCTTAATGGTAACGGCTTCCGGTTCTTCCTGGATGGGGAGATCCGGTTCAGGCATATCAAACAGGGGAAGCTGACCGTCCGGTTTGTGGATTTTCTCTGTTTTACGGCCGAACAATCTGTCTTGAAGGCTTTTTATCTGTTCATTGAGGATTTTGATTTCAGACTTGTAATTACGCTCTTTCTGGTCGAATTCTCCGACCAGAGAGAGCAGGTTTTCCTTTAATTCATCAATATCGTTTATGTCTGAAATCTTCTCAGTATTCATACACTGAATATAGCACAACCACGCGGTTTTTCATAGTTTTTTCTCTAAAAAATCATGGAATATTTCAATGGTTTGTGGGCCTGCTGAATGTTCAATCCCGCCACCAGCCAGGACAATTCTTTTTTCCCGATATTCATGACCTCTTTATGGGTGCCGGGCCATTTAAAACGGTCTTTTTCAAGCCTTTTCTGCCAGACACAGAATCCGTTCTGGTCCCAATAAAGGATCTTCAAGATGGTTTTGCTCCGGTTGCAGAAAACAAACAGGTGGCCGGAAAAAATGTCCAGCTTCATCTGTTCACTGGCGATAATGGACAGCCCATTGATGGATTTTCGCATATCCGTTGCACCCAGGGCCAGGTAGATTTTTACATCTGACGGAACGGTTATCATTACAGCTTCTGCAATGTGGCCAGGAGCCGTTTCAATGTGTCTTCGGAAAAATTGTCCGGGACTTCAACCTGACAGCCCTGGGGAAGATTGAGTTTCAGAAAAAATGGACCGGGATTGAAGGATATTGACGAAGCCACCTGGACAAACTTGACCGGCAAATTCTTGGATTTAAACCGGGCTTTCCAATATACGAAACGATGATAAATCAGATTGTGCTGACGGCAATATTCTTTCTGGGGCAAACCGGATTCTTCCCATTTGTCCAAGTGAGTCTTCCAGAATTTGCGGAGTTTTTCCAGCTTTTCTTGTCTTGATTCTGTTTCCATGATGCCTCCATTTTGAGTTTTGGCGACATCATACTCCGGGGTGCGGGGCTGCGGAAGATGGGGTTTAATTACCGCTTACTCTTGAAACAAGAGAAGAACCTGAAAAGTATTTGACTGCTATGACAGAATCTTATCCGGTGGGAAGACTGGGACGTC
>JAABTU010000417.1 GCA_011389715.1 Desulfotignum sp. | reverse complement strand
AATCAAAGGGTCATGCAACCATGAAATACAGACCCATCACCCTTTTGGGTGTTCCCTGGGATGATCATTCATCATATATGCAGGGCACGGCCCTGGCACCGCCCAGGATCCGCACGGCATTTGCATGCCCGTTTGCCCGGATCATGGAAACCGGCCGGATACACCGCCTGGTCCAGGTGGGCATCCGGTGCATGAACGGGCACCAGAAAGCGCAGGCAGAAAAATTCGGTGTGGAAGTTCATGAGATGAAAGACTGGCAGGGACCGCTGAAATTTTCCTTTGACGGTCCGTTGTATATTTCCTTTGACATGGATGCACTGGATCCGGCTTTTGCTCAGGGGGTGTCGCACTGGGAGCCCGGCGGACTTGGAATTCGGGATGTCTTAGCCGTGATTCACAACCTGAAAGCAAAGAACATTGTCGGTGCCGATCTGGTGGAATATAATCCCGTGCAGGATCTCTCCGGGTTGACTGCCATGACAGCTGCCAAAATCATGAAAGAGCTGATGGGGAAAATAGTTACCGACTGAACCGGTTCAAACTGATTCTATCGCACCAGCCGCAGGGTCCATTTGCCATAGTCACCCATGAATACCTTTAACTGGTCCCCGTTTCGTGCTGCCTCTGCCAGCAGGCCGGTCTCGATGTACAGCACAATCTTTTTGACCGTGAACCGCTGATAAGTGTTCTCATCAAATGGTTTGCCGATCCGACCGATCGGCCCCTGAAACCCGTGTCATCACCCGAATGCCGAGGAACCGGGAAACACGGTCAACTCCCCGGTCCGTTCCGCAATGAACGCAGCCTGCCCGTCGGACAGCCGCACCGCTGCAAACATTTTCGATGCCGTCTCTTCCGTCTCCGGGTTCACTTCCATCTCCGGATGCAATATTTTTGCCATACAGGCCACTCCTTTTTCATTTCTTTTAATACAGGTTTCCTGCAATCAGGTCCTGTCATTTTCTGTCATTGCTTTTGGTGCCCACCCTTCTTTTTTGACCTGCCCGCAGCCGAAAAAAAATGGGTTGACGCTGGATCTGTGAATCTATATATTCCATTTTAAAGATATAATGTCAACCAGGGCACCGGAATCCAACTTGTGGAGCCCCCCAAAGTATGTAAAGGAGCTAGTTGAAAATGAAAAAATGGTTATTCCTGCTGATGCTGGTTTTATTGTGGATCCAGCCGTTGTACGCAGACACATCATCATCCACCGCCACCCAGGGGACCCCCAGCGGTTCCATTACAGACCCCGGTTACAAATTTGATCCGGTCATTGAAGGAGATGTGGTTACCCATGAATTTACCCTCAGCAATACCGGCACCGCTCCCCTGAAAATCCTCAAAGTCCAGTCGGGTTGAGGGTGTACCGCAGCCACCAGCGCGCGGCTGATTCTTCCGGGGGAAGAAGGAAAAATAAAGGTTTCATTTGCAACGCAGGGGTATGGCGGCAGAACGGTCAAAGAGGTGGTGAAAATCCATACCAATGATCCTGCCTACCCGATGTTTACCGTTTCCATATCCGGGGAGGTCCGTCTCACCGCCCGTCTCACACCACAAATGATCAGCTTGAGAGGAAAACCCGGCGAAACCATCTCTGCCGAGATGAAGATCGTTCCGGCGGCTTTTCCGGATTTCAACATCACCCGGGCCGTAGCCAGAAACGGCCATGACATTGATTTCAACATTGAAAAACAAGGAACCCCGCCAGACAGTTATTTTATATTAACGGTTCACAACAAAAAAACCACCGTGGGCCGGTACTTTGACATCATTGAACTGGAAACCGACCTTGTCCCCAAAAGAACCATCAAAATCCGGGTAGCCGGTTATATCAATCCTTGAAAAGATCGGCAAAATGACACTTTTTAACAGCAGGCGCCCCGCCTGCTGTTTTTTTTTGGTGAACATGCCATAATTTTTAATTTTGCATGTTGACAAACGGCTTATGCAGCTATATATTCCGTTTTAACGATATATAGGAGACGATACCATGAACAACCATTGCGGGTGTAACCAGCCGGACATCATGATCCTGTCCTGCTCAGGGGGCACCCGGGAGGGCCAGCTTGCCAACCGGGCCGCCTGGGAGCTGACTGGAGAAGGGGCCGGCCGCATGTTCTGCCTGGCCGGCATCGCCGCCCAGATAAGCGGCTTTGTGCAGTCGGCAAAGGATACCGAACAGATCGTGGTCATTGACGGATGTGACACTGCCTGTGCCAGGACCTTTCTGAAAAATCAGGGCATCGGGTTTACGGAACATGTGATCGTCACCCGGCTGGACATCGGAAAAAAGGACGGTGTTCACCTGGATTCAGATGATGTGGCTGTGGTAAAGCATGCGGCCCGGCTGGCCTGTAAACGGCCGGTCAAAAAAGTGTTTGATTCTCCCAGACCCCTGTCACCGGGGGACCGGGCCAAATCCAGACAGCTGGGGGGCAAGTGCTGCTGACCCGCCCCTGCCCTGACAACCTCTTTGACTTTGATTTATAATATTTTTTACTATAACAGGAACCGATAATGAAAGAATTTATCAAAGTAATGAAAGCCCTGTCTGATCCGACCCGGGTGAAAATCATAAAAATGCTTCA
>JAABTU010000416.1 GCA_011389715.1 Desulfotignum sp. | reverse complement strand
GCCAGGCATGTGAGCCATCAAAAGGAACGGCCCATCCAGATGGTATGGCAGCTGAGCTGCTGCCGGGTCTTGAAGATCTGGACGCTTATGGTGGCGGACCTTATCAGGTGTCAACGGTCATCAGGAAGTGAGCCATTTTCGGTCATTAAAATTGAGCCACACCAATTCATTTTATAAATTTGACCTCTCTTTGTGATCCATTTTTCCCTTCAACCGATAGCTGTTTCCCTTGATGTTTATAACGGCGCTGTGATGCAATAACCGATCAAGGATTGCGGTGACGATAATGGGATCATGGAACAATTCGGTCCAGTCGCCAAAGGCCTTGTTCGACGTAATAATCGTGCTGGATTTTTCATACCGGTTCGCAACAAACCTGAAGAACAGATTACATTCTTCCCGCGTGATGGGCGTATAACCCACTTCATCAACGACAACCAGGGCGGATTTGTAATATCCCCGTCCTTTACCGGGATTGCCTGCTTCATGGTCTTTCCTCAGTTTCAGGATCAGATCCGCCATATTGGTAAAATACATACTCATCCCTGCCTGACAGGCTTTGAGAGCAAGGGATACGGCAAGATGTGTTTTACCTACTCCCGGAGGGCCAAGAAAAATCACATTGCCTTTTTCCCGGATAAAACTCAAATCAAACAGCCCCATGATTTTCTGTTTGTCCAGGCCTGGCTGGAAGGTGAAGTCAAATTCATCAATGCTTTTGATAAATGGCAGTCCGGATATTTTCAGGGCGGTTTCAATCCGGCGCTGTTCCTTTGCAGCCACTTCTTCTTCCAGAAGCTCGTCCAGAAATGACAGGTAGCTTTTTCCCTGCTCCTCGGCCGTTCTTGCCAAACTGCAAATGATCTCACTGATCCGGGACAGCTTCAGGCGGGTAAGGTTGGACTCAATCCGATCCATTACAAGCGTATCATTCATAAAGCCACCTCCGGGATGAACTGCTCGTATTCAAGAATGGAACGGATTTCAACATCCATCTCATACCCTGGTGCTGTCGGGCTGATGGTCTGTTTTGCCCGGCCTTTTTTACGGCTGTGATTGTATTTGCGGCGATTCATATCCAGGTCCTTTTTCAGGGCTTCATAGAACCGCTTTTTTTGAACCAGATTTCCTTTTGTCTGCGGGATATCATAGACCACCACCAGGTGATGGTTTTCAAAAATCCGCAGTTGATCATTTTTCATCCGGAGAATCACTTGTTTGCCAACCAGGGGATGCGGCAGCACATACCGGTTGCTTTCAAAATGGACGGTACAGTCCTTATACACCTTCCGGTATATGCGGTAGGACGTATCAAACGCCTGATACGGTATTGAATTCAGATGCGGCTGTTCCCGTTCAAACCGCACACTGATTTTTTCATAGGTCGTGCCATGTATCCGTTCATCTTTTTTCAGGATCCAGCTCCAGAGATCTTTATTGGCCCTGGCCGTATTTACATAACCGTATCCGCGCCAGAACCCTTCCCGGATAAATGTATAGGGCCGTTCAACTTTGCCTTTTACCCAGGCCGCATAAGCCGGAGCGACCTGCGGGGTAAATCCGTAATGAAAGGCAAATCCAATGAGCGTTGCATTGAATTTGTGTTTTCCGGCCAACTTGGCGATATAGACATTTTTCATCCGGTCATAAAGGATTTGATCCGGAACGCCCTTGAAATAGTCAAAGGCATGGATATGGCAGTCCAGAAAGCTTGGCATATCACATTTTTCAATAAATTCTGTGTATATCTTTCTGGAATAGCCAAGTATCATGGAAAACAGGTACAGCTTCTTGACACTGCCGTCCGGAAGATCAATCTGGAATTCGCCAAAATCAACCTGGGCTTGATGACCGGGTTCTGTTTCAAAGCGCATATAGGCGATTTTCTGTTTGTTTTTTTTCAGCTTTCCGACTTTGCGTTTAACGGTCTCATAACTGCCCGTGTATCCCTGATTTACCAGACGGTCATATATCCAGGTGGACTTGTAATATTCATCTTCGTCAAGCCAGGCCTTGATGGCACCTACATACGGATCAAGAATACTCTGACGCTGGCAGGCGTCTGTGTCTTTGATACAGCTTTCCGGGTTTTCGATATACTTTTTCACAGTGTTCCTGCTGATACCCAGCTTTCTGGCTATTTCGCGCTGGCTCAGTCCGGATCTGCGCAGATCCAAAATTTCCAAAACGGTCTCCTTTTTTTCATAATCGCTCCACTATGTTCCCGGATAAAAATCATCAATATAGGCATTTACCCGGGAAATTGAACATTAGGGATCTTTTGTTTATCCCTAATGTTCATTCCCCTAGTGGCTCAATTCCAAATGACCATTTTTGGCTCACTTTAACATGACCATCGACAAGAGATATCTGAGTGAAACGGAGGCATACGAGAGGGGACTCCGATGCCAAGGGATAGCTCAGTGCGGTAGACTGCTGTCTGCTCAGGCCTGGTGGTAAATACTGCCAGGCCTACCTCTATCCGGCATAGGTATAATAGCCTGACAATTTGTTGGGATAAAATCGCGCCAATCTACAACAAACCCCTTCTGGCTTTATATGCCCTCAGCTGTGCAATTCAGAAGGATAAAAGGCTTC
>JAABTU010000415.1 GCA_011389715.1 Desulfotignum sp. | reverse complement strand
TGGGGTACACGGTCACCGTCCGCACCGGAAGTATAGATGCTTTGGAGGCCTTCAAAGCCGACCCACAGGCCTTCGACCTGGTGGTCACGGACATGACCATGCCGAACATGACCGGAGTGCAGCTTGCCGCAGAGTTGAAGAAAATCAGATTGAATATCCCTGTTGTCCTTTGCACGGGCTTCAGCTACCAGGTCAACGAGGAAAAAAGCAAGGCTCTCGGCATTGACGGTTTTGTCATGAAGCCCATTATCATGAAGGAGATCGCCGCAACCATTCGGAAGATTTTGGATGACAGGAGTTGACGGAAGAAACTGCTCTCACTTTGGATATCCTGAGTGCACAATTCAGTTCGGCTATGGATAGGGAGTAGTCCCTTTCAAAATTTGGGAGGAATATCAGACGTATAATTCACACATAACCCAACTTAAACTCGATCAAAAGGTTTCAAAATAATTTCAGGGCAGATTTTCCTTATAATCATTTGTTAGGAGCTGATAATGATAGAAGAAAAGATTGAGATCACCCTTCCAAAAGACTTTTCAGAAAACTGGCAGCAAATTGCTGATATCCTGGCTCAGGTTTGTAGCGTACCTGCGGCGCTAATCATGAGATTAATCGAACCTGATATTGAAGTCTTCATTTCAAGCCAAAGCGAAGGCAATCCTTATCATCCTGGTGATAAAGAACATTTCGAGGGTTCAGGCCTGTATTGTGAAACTGTAATTAAATCCAAAAATAAACTTCAGGTTCCTGATGCTTTGGCAGATGAACATTGGAAAAATAACCCGGATATAAAACTAAATATGGTATCTTATTTGGGTTTCCCGATTTTTCTGCCAGATGGAAGCCCATTTGGAACAATTTGTGTACTGGATAGCCGACGAAACGAATACTCCGATATTGTCGAACAACTTATGTTAAAATTCAAAGGCATCATAGAGAACAACCTCGAACTTGTATATATGAATCAGATTTTAGGAGATAAAAACAGGCGACTAACAGATTATTTTATGGAAATACAAGCTCTTCGGGGAATGGTGCCCATTTGTTCGAATTGCAAAGCAATTAAGGATCAAAAAGGACAGTGGCAGCCTATTGAACACTACCTTATCAAACATCCGGAAGCTGACTTTAGCCACGGAATTTGCCCCAATTGTATGAAAAAACTCTATCCTGATTTTTCTGAAGACTTTTAGCCGCATCAACTTGGAGTGGCAATTCCGCTGCACTCCATTGCCAGCCGGTTATGCGGAGCATTGCGATTGTTCCGACCTTCAGTTCGGCTATAATACCACTTACATACCTTATTTAAATTTTTGAACAATATTGAATTATACCCTTTAGCAAAAAAAGACCGGAAACATTGCTCCGGTCTTTTTTTGCGGGACTTTTGGAGGGCCGCGCCCGCAGAAGGACATGAATAAAAAACTACGCGCTGACAGATGGCCCCACGCCTCCGGGGGGGAGATCCGTCGTCTCCCCATATGTTAAGACAGGGGAAATCCCCCTGGTCTTTACTCGCCCGGGTTCTTATCCCACGGCAGATGAGAAAAAAATCTCTTCATTCGCGCCTATTCGCGTGATTCGCGGGCAGTCAGTCATTTTCCTTTTCTTGAAAATATTCCCCCTACTCACTTTCTCCCATCAGCCCCTGCATTTTCCGGGCGTTGTCCACAGCCGCCCCGGCATCTGTATTGTCGAAAAAGGCATACACGGAATTTCCGGCTTTACGCTGGGGCTGCAGCCAGTCCGCCCATTGTTTGATTTCCCGGTCAGAATAGTTTGAAGCATAGGTTTCCGGGCGGCCATGGAGCCGAACATAGACCAGGCCGGCGGTGACTTCGTCCCAGCGCGGCCATTTTCCGGCATCCGAGATGCAGGAGCCAAGCCCGAGATCGTTCAGGGCCTGGACGGTTTCATCCCGGAACCAGGATTCATCCCTGAATTCCAGGACATGATCGACCTGGGGCCAGTCGTGCAGGATCCCGCCGAACGAGCGCAGCAGATCCGGATCAAAAGACAGGGAAGCGGGCAGCTGCCAGAGCACGACCCGCAGCTTGTCCTGAAGAGGCGCCAGGTTGCTCCGCTGTTTGGCAATGGAGTCGGGATCCGGCTTGAGTTTTTTGGTGTGGCTGATGTAGCGGCTTCCCTTGGCGGCAAAGGTGAAACCGTCCGGGGTCTTGTCATGCCACCCTTCCACTGTTGATTCCTTGAGCAGGCGGTAAAAGGTGGCGTTGACCTCAACGGAATTGAACACCGAGGCATAATAAGACAGCCAGTCTTTCTGCCTGACGCCCTGATAGAATCCCTCTTTCCAGGGTTTATAATTCCAGCCCGACGTTCCGATCAAACAGTGGGAAGACATGGTGTGCTCCTAAGAGAAAGAATGAACGTCGAACATCGAACGTCCAACGCTGAATGATGAATCAAAGAAAATCAGTTCAATCTCATTTGGGCTGTCTTCAAACTCGTCACGAATATCTTGATGAGCTGTTCTGTTTCTGCGGCTACTTCCTGCACGAAATCAGATCCTTCAATTAATGGCACTTCTATGATTCGATGTTCGACGTTCGATGTTCGACGTTCGATGTTCGACGTTCAAAA
>JAABTU010000414.1 GCA_011389715.1 Desulfotignum sp. | reverse complement strand
TGAAACACAAGTTGTCGCCCCATGGGTGCTTCACAAACCAGATGCAAACAGATGTTTTAACAAGTTATACTTATAATTTTCTCAAAGCAGCTATTTTCCTGCCGGCCGGCAGTTGCTTGATCCGGTATTCCAGCTTGAAAGCCGCTGATTTTTCCAGGTTTTCCCGGACCGCTGCCAGGGTCACCGGCCGCCGTGCCCGGGTGTATCTGGAAGCGGTTCCCTGGTTGTGTTTCAACAGGCGGGTGTCAAGGTTGGTGGTAACCCCGCAGTACAGGGAGTGATCCGCGCATTCCAGCAGGTATACCGACCAGGCCGCCATGTCAGGAACCCACCGTCAGCAGATGATGGCAGTCCGTGGTACAGGCTGCGGACCGATGATTGAAAACCGTCACCCCCACGGTGATGTCCAGTGCTTTGCCCTCGCTGGAAGTCATGTAAAAAGGCCGGCTGACGGGTGTGGACAGATCCGGGGTGTACAAAATGTTCATGATATCCTTTCCTGGATCTTCTTTTCAATTGCGATGACCATGCTGAACAGGGCACTGAAACCCAGCACCAGCACCCATTCAAAAAATCCCATGGGATGGGTGCCGAACACGGTATTAAACACCGGCGTATAGATAAAGATCAATTGAAACGCGGTCATCAGCCCGGCACCGATCCAGACCCAGGGATTGGAAAACAAACCCAGATTCCACACCGACCGGGTCAAAGACCGGCAGTTGAACAGGTAGAACATCTGTCCGAAAATAAAGACACTGACTGCCAGGGTCCGGGCCAGTTCCATGTTGCCGTCCCGGTAAATCTGATAGTTGAACAGGCCGAAGGATCCGGCCAGCAGCAGCAGGCTCACCAGCACGATACGGAAGATCAGGGCTTTTCCCAGGATCGGCTGGTTCGGATCCCGGGGCATGCGCGCCATGATCCCCGGCTCCTTGGGCTCAAAGGCCAGCATCAGGCCCAGGAGCAGGGCTGTGGTCATGTTGACCCAGAGGATCTGCAACGGCAGCACCGGCAGCTCCATCCCCAAAAAAACCGCCAGGGTGATGACCAGGGCCTGCCCGCCGTTGGTGGGCAGAATCCAGGTGATGAATTTGGTCAGGTTGTCAAACACACCCCGGCCCTCCTCCACCGCTGCCTTGATGGTGGAAAAATTGTCGTCGGTGAGCACCATGTCTGCGGCTTCCTTGGACACATCCGTGCCGGTGATGCCCATGGCCACGCCGATATTGGCCTGCCGCAGGGCCGGAGCATCGTTCACGCCGTCACCGGTCATGGCCACCACATGATCCCGCTTCTGCAGGGCTTCCACCAGCCGCAGTTTCTGCTCGGGGGACACCCGGGCGAACACGGCCGTGCTTTCGGCCAGTTCCGGCAGGTGTTCGTCATCGATGTCCGCCAGGTCCCGGCCGGTGATCACCTCCCGGGTATGAATGGAACAGGTATCCCCGCACAGTCCCAGCTGCCGGGCAATGGCGGCAGCAGTCCCGGCATGGTCCCCGGTGATCATCTTGACCAGAATACCGGCATCCTGGGAATCCCGGACCGCCTCCACGGCCTCGGGCCGGGGCGGATCGATCATACCTTGCAGTCCCAGAAACTGAAGGCCTTCTTCAATGTCCTCGTGGGTGAGATTTTCGGTGTCCGGCGGCAGTTCCATGCAGGAAAAAGCCAGGACCCGCAGGCCCTTTTCCGCCATGGTATCCACCTGACGGTGGATCGCTTCCGGTTCGGCTGTGTCTATATCCCCGTCAGCCGTATAGAGCATGCTGCAGTCCACACAGAGGCTTTCAATGGATCCTTTCACAAAAACCAGCCGGGGCTTGCCCGGCCCCTGGTCATGCAGGGTGGCCATGTACTGGCGGGCCGATTCAAAAGGAAGAGCGTCGATCCGGGGGAACATGGATTCCAATTCTTTCCCGGAAAAGCCGGCTTTCATGGCCGATACGATCAGGGCGCCTTCAGTGGGGTCTCCTTGGACATCATAGGCATCCCCTTTTTTCCGGATGACCGAATCATTGCAGAGCATGCCGGCTGTCAGCAGCAGTTCCAGTGCCTTGTTATCGCCGGGGGCCGGTCCGCTGTTTTCAGTCGAGATATCGCCTTCAGGGACGTATCCCACCCCGGTAACCGCATATTGGGCTCCGCCGGCATACATGCCGGTGACCGTCATCTCATTCCGGGTGAGGGTACCGGTCTTGTCCGAACAGATCACCGTGGTGCTGCCCAGGGTTTCCACGGCCGGCAGCTTCCGGATGATGGCATGGCGGTCGGCCATGCGGGAAACGCCTATGGCCAGCATAATGGTGATTGCCGCGGGCAGCCCTTCGGGAATGGCGCTGACCGCCAAAGCCACGGATGCCATGAACATGTCGATCCAGTCCTGGCCCCGCAGGAATCCCACCAGAAAAGTGACCACTGCCAGCCCGAGGATGGCATACAGCAGCACATGACTGAACTGCCCGATTTTGATGGTCAGGGGTGTTGCGATAATCTCAGCCGATGAAATCAGATCGTTGATGCGGCCGATCTCGGTATGGTCTCCGGTGGCAATAACAATTCCCTGCCCGGTCCCATGGGTCACCAGGGTGGACGAATAGGCCATGTTTT
>JAABTU010000413.1 GCA_011389715.1 Desulfotignum sp. | reverse complement strand
CAACTGTTACTGTGCTGCCGGTTGATGTGGGGTTTGGCGAACAGACAGTGTCTGTGCCGGTGGGCAGTAAAAAAAATGTGCCGGTTTTCGGGGGAACCGGATATTATACTGTGACCAGTGCAGATGCAGCAACAGCTGATATAAGTCTGGGCACAGGCACAGCCATTATTATGGGCCTGGCCCCTGGAACCACGACTGTCACCATACAGGATTCCGGCATGGATACAGCAGTTATGACAGTGACGGTAATACTGGCGGCCCCGGATTTGAATCTTTCGGTGAGCGGCAATACCGTGAGTCTGGACTGGAGCCCCGTGGCCAAAGCAGATGGATATGTGCTGTACTATGCCCCGCCGGATGCAAATGGGGACCCGGACACAGGAAAGATCAACCAGGTGACCCTGGGCAATATCACAGCACTGGATGTGGATCTTGGGTCAGGGGACAGCTTTTTTGTTGCCGTGCAGGCGGTGAGCAGCCAGTTTCCGAAGTCCTCCAGCGTTCTTTCCAATGTGGAGGCAGTAAATGTTCCCTGACCTGGTGGGTTTTTGTGAAATACATTTCATAATCTATGGCATTTTTGCCACATTTTTATGAAGTTTTTGCCATATATCAGCAAACTTCGCCTGTCCTTGCCGTGCCTGTGTTTTGGATAAATCAAGCCATTTTTGATGAAATCAGGCCATCAGGCATAAGAAAAAAAGCCTCTGGGACAGGCAGTTTTTGTAATCTGTATTTTTTGGGCAGGCTTTTCTCAGGCAGTTTCATATACCTGCAGAAGACCAGTCAGGCCATGTTGTTTTAAGGCATGAAATATGCATATGGTTTATATAAGGGTTGCACAAAGTATTTTTTAAATCTTATAATCCTTTATCTGGGTGACCAGATATTGCATTTCAATATAAGGAGGAATTTTGTTTCTATTTGACAACAGATGCCGGATGCAGCAGGCTTTTTTGGTACTTGTCTGCTGGGGGTTGCTGATGCCGGCAGCAGCAATGGCTGATCAGGTCATTGCAAAAGTGAATGGCCAGCCGGTCACGGAAAGTGAACTGGAGGCGTTTACCCAGAAGGTGCCTGAACCGTTTAAGGCGGCGTTCAAGAAAAAAGCCCTGCAGCAGATAATTGATGCCAGGGTGTTTTACAGCCTGGGCGTAAAAGCGGGTCTGCTGAAAACTGAAGAATACAAGGAAAAAATAGCCAAGGCCCAGCAGATGATCGTAACCGACCTGTTTATGGAAAAAAATCTGAAGCCCCGCATCACCATAACAGATAAACAAGTGGCAGATTTTTACAGGGAAAACAAGGCCCGGTTCAGTACCCCCAAAAAAATTATTCCCGGCCATATTGTGGTAAAAGACAAAGATACAGCGGTGGCATTGAGAAAAAAAATTACCCCGGCTAATTTTGATGACATAGCTGCCGGTCTGGCCCAAACCCATCCGGAGGCACGATTTTTCAAACTGGGATGGACAGAAATCGGAAAAACCCGCATGCCCCAGGCATTTGAAGAAGCAGCCGCAGCCCTGGAAAAAGGACAGATCAGCCCGGTGGTGGAAACCGCCATTGGATACCATATTATCAAGGTCTATGATGTACAGCCTGCCCAGGAAAAATCCTTTTCCGAGGTTAAAGATAAAATAAAAGAAAATCTGATTCAGACACAATTGCACCGGTTGAAGCAGGAATATATCGATACGGCAAATGTTGAGATTCTTGCCAGAGAATATCAGTAAGCTAACACATAAAAAAACTTGTAAGCGGATGAACAGATGTATGACACGATATAAAAAAATGAAAGGGGGGATGCGTTTTAACCATAAGGATAAGGTTTGGTGCTTATTATGTTGACTTTTAAAATTAGGGAGAAAAAAATGAAAACTATGATTAACAAAACATTGGCCATGTTGACCAGTATGCTGCTGCTGGCAGGGTTGATGTTTGTTTCGACTGCATCAGCAGTACAGGATGAGCAACCCGATTACTCCGGTAAGTGGATTACTTATACAGACGGGTCATTCCAGATGGTTACAGGTACCCCGGGCGGTTTGTGGCATCAGGCAGCAGCTCCGATCGATGGCCGCAGCAATGTATGGTATTACGGCCAGGAACCTGATATGAATTTTGATGTGGGAGATACGTCTGGTACATTGGAAATGACGTTTGACATTCCCTTGAGTGATCCCACACTCTATTTCGATCACAAGTATGATACCGAAGGCGGGACCTACTATGATAAGATGGAAATCCTGGTGGGAGGCACTTCTTTGTGGAAACGCGACAACAAAAACAGTGTGGATGCCACCGGCGGTTTTGGTTGGGAGAGTATGGCCCTTGACTTGAGCAGCTTTGCCGGTACCTCCCAGACAATAACATTTTCCTTTGATTCAGTTGATTCAGCTGCCAACTCATATTTCGGGTGGGCCATTGATCAGGTTGTCGCAGGCAGCAGCACCAATACCCCCACCACCACACCTGTTTCTTCAACCGGTTCCAATCTGAAGATTGTTCAGTTTGACAATGGAAGTTTTCCCACTGTGGACATGTTTGTCACTGTCAAGGATGACAATGGGAACTTTGTTTCAGGCCTTACCGAATCAAATTTTTCCCTTGAAGAAAAC
>JAABTU010000412.1 GCA_011389715.1 Desulfotignum sp. | reverse complement strand
GGTCGTCATGGCATTTACACCATTTTACCGTCTTTCCAGAAAGGGGACATGGCCCGCAGCTTCTCAATGGCAGGCACCATGGTGGCAACGATATGGTCCATCTCCTCTTTGGTGTTGTAATGGGACAGAGAAAAACGGATGGTGCCGTGGGCGGATTTGAACGGCACTTCCATGGCCAGAAGCACGTGGGATGGATCCAGAGAACCGGAAGTGCAGGCAGATCCGGATGATGCACAGATACCCTCCTTATCCAGGAGCATGAGGATGGATTCGCCTTCCACAGCATCAAAACCGATGGACAGGGTATTGGGCAGCCGGTTCTCCAGATCGCCGTTGACAGACACACTGGGAATCTTTTCCAGAAGCTGATCCTGGAGATAATCCCGCAGCTGCCGCACATCTTTGTCCATGACCGGCAGATGCGCTGCCGCCAGTTCGCAGGCGCGTCCCAGTCCGATGATGGAAACCGTGTTTTCCGTACCGCCCCGCCGGCCTTTTTCCTGGTGGCCGCCGATCAGATAGGGATGAAACTTCAGCCCCTTTTTCACATACAAAACGCCTATACCCTTGGGGGCGTGTATTTTATGACCGGACAATGCCAGCATATCCATGTTAGCCGCTTTTACATCTATGGGAATTTTGCCGGCAGCCTGGACCGCATCCGTATGAAACAAAATCTTTTTTTCCGTCACTTTTTTTGCGATTTCAGGAATGGGAAAAATCACGCCGGTTTCATTGTTGGCCCACATCAAGGACACGACTGCCGTGTTGTCAGACAAACTGCCATACAGCATGTCCGTGTCCAGGCACCCTTGTTTATCCACCGGCACAAAAACCGCATCATATCCTTTTTTATCCCGCAAAAATTTGAACAGGTTCAAAATGGCCGGGTGTTCCACAGTGGAGGTGATGATCTGTTTTTTGTCCGGATTGGCATTCAGGGCAGAAAATATGGCGCTGTTGTCACTTTCCGTGCCGCAGGAGGTAAACACGATTTCATCCGGGTCGGCATGAATCAGATCCGCAACCTGCTGCCGGGCCTGTTTGAGTTTTTTTCCCACCTGGTCCCCGAATGTATGCATGGAAGACGGATTTCCATAAAACTGCCCGAAATAAGGCACCATCTCTTCAATGACCTCATCCGCCACTTTTGTGGTGGCATTGTTGTCGGTATAAATCACTTTCATCAGATTATCCTTTGGCTTTAACAGAGGCGATCACCTCTTCTATCCGGTCCAGGCACTTGCCGCATCCGCCCCCGGCTTTAAGATAATCGGTCACATCCTCGGTGGTTTCCAGATTGTTCGCCTTTACCGCGTCAATAATTTCCAGATCTGTCACTTCAAAACACTCGCACACCAATTCCCCTGGTTTTTCAAGGATCTGTACGCCTCTGTAATCGGCAATGGCTTTTTTCAGGGCTGCCTTACCCATGACAGAACAATGCATCTTCTCTTTGGGAAGCCCCCCTAAATAATCGGCGATATCATCATTGGTGACCTTGGCAGCCTCATCCAGGGTCATGCCTTTGATGATCTCCGTGAGCGCGGAAGAGGAGGCAACCGCACTGGCACAGCCAAAGGTCATAAATGATGCATCAATGATCCGTTCGTTTTCATTCACTTTTAAAAAAAGCTTCAATGCATCCCCGCAGTTCAGGGAGCCGGTTTCTCCGATGGCATTGGCATCTTCGAGTTCCCCAACGTTCCTGGGGTGCAAAAAATGCTCTTTGACTTTTTCTGTGTAATCCCACATATATATTCTCCTTCACCACAAAATCATTTTTCAATGACTGTTGTCCATGATCTGACGTCATGGCTTAAAATACTACAGGGTGGTAGATTGTCAAGACCTGTTTGCTGCACTGTCCATGGTCATAAAAGAACCGGTATCGGCTGGTTGATATGGATATGTTCCAGGGTAATGGCAACATCCCGGGTGATGATTTCCACCCCTTTGTCCTGTGCATGCAGCAGTTTTTGTGCATATACTTTATCGATCATGGCAGCAGGCGCAAACCGGACAGCATCCGTGCGCTGGATCTGTTTACCCTGCCAGTATGATTTGAAGATCCGTCATGTCCATGGTACGCTGGATACCGAACCGGGTGAGACAAAAATCATATTTCACCGGATCATGGGGTGCAATCTTTCGAAACCCTTCTGTAATTTCCAGGCAGGCGGCCCGGTCCGGGCTTTTGCGCCGGGTAAACCCCAGCATCTGTCCTGCTGTATACATATGCCGGTCAAGGGGAATGAGCAGCTTATCTGACTGGATGTGATCCCATCCGCCCGGATCCACCCGGTCTTTGCGCACCATCCAGCGCAAAAACAGATGGCTGCGCTTGCAGGCGCTGGACTTGGCAGGATCAGCCAGCAGATGTCCGCAGGCCCCTTCAGGATCCAAATTTTGCACCAGAAACTGCAGGCCCGGCAAAACCGTGGCATCCCCTGGATCAGTGCCGGCCATAAAACAGGCCTCCAGAGAGCCATATTCCCGGATGACACGCTGCATACCCAGAATCAGGGCCGTGATATGGGCTTGGGTGGCAAATCTGTAGGTGAACCCTGCCAGTCCCAGGCGGATCTCTTTTGCCTCAATCTCTGTCACCCGGTCCCGGGGAGCTGGCCC
>JAABTU010000411.1 GCA_011389715.1 Desulfotignum sp. | reverse complement strand
CCTGGATATTGTTCTGCAACCTTTTTTTCCACCATATCCAGAAAAGTCATGAAATTTTGTACCTCAAATACGGTTTTTGGCCAGGCACTTACCGCTCTGAGCTTTATTGTTTTGGCGGCGGCCTCCCCGATCCCGGTAAAAATGGATAAAAGAACCACACACAGACACACAATTACAAATTGTTGTAATCTGACAGATTTTTGCATGCTACCTCCTTTTGTTTTATAGTTCTTGGTGTTCGAAGAAACAAGGATTTATGGTTGCGTTGCAGGCGTTATTTCTTCAAACACGCGTGCCGCCTGTTCCTTGGTATCCTCTTTTGTGCCGTCGTTTTCAATGACCCAGTCGGCAAAGCCCTTTTTGTCCTTGACCGATAATTGGGAAGCAATAATCCGTGATGCCTCTTGTTCCTCAATACCATCCCTTTCCATCAGCCGTTTTTTCTGAGTCTCGGGTGAAACGGAGACAACAATAATTTTTTCGAACAGATACATGAGGTTCAGCTCCACCAGCAAGGGGATATCCACAATGACGATTGCGGCCGGATCCTGGCTGCCAATCTCCTTGAGCTGCCGGAAAAATTCTTCATAAATCCTGGGATGGGTAAACTCCTCGAGTTTCTTTCGCTTTTCCATGTCTTTGAATACAATGTCCGAGATCTTTTTTCGATCCAGGGTACCGTCTTCAAGGCAGATCTGGATGCCGAAAAATTTGACCACATCATTGTGCGCGGGTTTTCCGGGTTCTACCACCTGGTGAGCGATGAGATCGAAATCGATCAATTGTGCTCCCAGGTCCAAAAAAGTTTTTGAAACCGTACTCTTTCCGCTGGCAATAACGCCGGTCAACCCTGCCACTATACCTTTGGGGATGGCGCCCCGTACTTTTTCGACACGCTCTTCAAGGGTGGTATAGGCGACGGGCAGCACCCTGGCCAGCTCTGCTTCGGCCCCAGCCTGGCTGATGGGATATCTTACCCCCCTGCGATAGAGAACTTCAAGGCCGCGAAGGGCTTTTTCCATGTATCCGGCCGGCAGGGCCATGGCCAGCTCGTCATCCTGTGCATGGCCGTAGCGCCGTTCCCCGTAACAGGGAATGGAAAGGAATGGTTTTTTTTCCAGGTAGCACCGGGCAATCACATCGGAACAGGAGGATTCTCCCACGCAGAAAAACTGCATCACCTCATAGTCTTCAAACTGAAGGGCGTTGATCAGAAGAATCATCTGAGCCGGATTGGCGTAGATGAGGACAATGTCCGGTTCAAAGGGATCGTAGACCAGCGGCGCCATGGCTACGGCTTCGTAGTGTCCCGTCTTGATCCGGGGGATGGCCGCCTCGTAACGTTTGCCGTCCGCTTTGGTCTGGGTCCAGACAATGGACCGGAACGTGCCGTCCTTGTGAGAGGCGGGAAGTTCGGACAGTCCTAAAATGCATGAACATGTGGGCAGAGCAAAGTCTTGCGCATCGGCGCCCACGGTCCAGTCAAAGTTGCGAACCAGATTGATCAACTGACACATGGAGACTTTGTTTTCGGGCCGCCTTAAAAACGGAACTTCCTGTAATTGTGCTTTCTTCTCCATCATTTTCATGGCCACCGGAAAGGATCTGAGCCTCAACAGACGTTCCATTCGGCGTACCAGGGTTTCCCATTTGCCTTTTTCCCTGCTCATTTTCCGTTCTCCCTGTTCTGATTTCTGAATTTTACAGGTACCCCGTCACCGGCCCTGAGAGCTGCGATGAGTTCTTCTTCATTTTGAATGCGTTTGCTGAACCGGGTGGCATAAAAGCCGACGTCATCCACCAGGTGGGCATCGCTCCCGCCGGTCGCGGGAAGTGTCAAGGCTTCAGCCACCTGAGTGCAAAAGCGGTTTTCTGAGTCCGTTACCTTGCTGTTCAACGCCTCCACCCCGTGTACCAGTTTGAACATGGCACGGGAAGCTGCCCTGTCCACATCCAGCCCCAGTTTGTCTCCTTTCACCGCCAGAAAACCGCGGAAAGGGTGGGCCGCAATCATGAAACCATCTGCGCCGGCCACCTTTTCAGCCAGGTCCTTGAGCGCAATGATGCCCTGGATATCCTCTTCCAACCCGAAGACGACAATATCCCCCTGCACGGTGGTGATTTCATTTCCCTTTAATACCAAAAAGTTGTGTTTATCCCCAAGCGCCCGGATCTCGTCGGTCTTCCATACATAGTTGTGATCGGTCAGGCAAATGCCATTCAGTCCGATCCGTTTGGCTTCAATGATGATGTCATCCACCGACGATGAGGCACAGGCAGAGGCGGGAGACGTGTGTGCATGAAGGTCAATGAAAAAGCCGTCAGGTGCTGCCTGTAATTGTTCAAACGGTATCCTGGTTTTTTTTGGGGGTAACCCCGGGGAAGCTGCTGCCACTTTACTGTTTTTGGTTTCATGCAGCAATGGATCTATATCCGCTATCAACTCATCTTCAGATATTTCTTCCATCTGTCTGGCTTTCCGGATCGAATCGGCGCATTCCAGGATTAAATTGGCAAAATGACGGCATGCTTTGCGCCCCACAATTTTGTGAACGTTTTGCTCGAAATCTTCATCTGTCAGACAAAGCCCGACAACGTCTTGAAGCAGGTTTTCGGCCAACGGGCAATCGGGC
>JAABTU010000421.1 GCA_011389715.1 Desulfotignum sp. | reverse complement strand
TTTCGGAATACTGATGGGATAACCGCATATTATGAGCCGTTGATTGAAGAGTCGCCTGAAAACAGGGGAACCGCAAAAAAACATGGAACAGATCCTACCCATATCGGTGTCAAAGATTACCATGCTGAATATAAAAACATTCCGGAGTTGACCGAACATTATTCTTCCCAATGGGCATTTCATCACCTGATCATGGACCCTTATCATTTTGACCCAAAGCTTGAAAAATATATTGACTGCTTGATTCAGAAAGCCCCTTCCAGGCCGGTACTGCAGTTCAACCGGGCTGATTTCAGGCTCCAGTGGCTGAAAACTAAATACCCGAATGCCAGCATCCTGTTTTTATACCGTCACCCGAGAAATCAATGGATGTCCATGATTGAACAGGGTGTGGCAATACCCAGAAACTATAGATGGGATAAAAATGACCTGTGGCCGGACATCAATACATTCTATTTGTGGGACTGGTGGCGGGACCTTCATTTTCAAATGCCGTTTTTAAAACTGGAACATCTTGAACACCCCTATCAGATACATTATCTACTGTGGCGGATGTCTTATATTTACGGGTTTCAATTCTCCGATTATCAAATCAGATATGAGACCCTGCTTGACTCATTTGAATCAGAAATTGAAAAATGTTTCAAATTTTTACATATTGATAACTATGATATGGACCAGCTGCTCACTTTGAAAAAAAACCCTTCACAAAAGATTAAATGGCGAAAATATGCAGATGATATCTGGTTTGAAACGCTGGAAGAAAAATCAGAACAACTCCTGATTTCATTTTTTTCATGGAAATAGGTATGGCCAAACATCATATTTTTTTATCACAGGATTTTTTCCCCAAGATCGGAGGGGCGCATCTTTGGATGTATGAAATTTATAAAAGGTGGAAAACCCCTTTGGACGCAGTTGTTCAGGATTATGCAGCTGCCGGTGACAGCCAGGCAACATCACAGAAAATGTTTGACAGCCAGAATCATGGCGCTTTCAGAATCCTTCGGAAAGAGATGGATCTCGACAATCCCAGCCTGATGAGCTGGCACTGTCTAAAAAAGATTCGGGATATTTTAAGGACGATATCACAAATCAGGCGGCACAGGCAGGTGGTTATCCACACGATCCGGGCCTTTCCTGAAGGTTTTATCGGCCTTGTTTATAAACTGCTCCATCCGTTTTCCTGTCAACTTGTCACTTATGTCCATGGAGAAGAGGTCTTGATTGCCTCCTCAAGCAGACAGCTGTACCTGCAAACCCGGCTGGTGTATAAATTTTCCGATCTTGTCATTGCAAACAGCCGTTCCTCGGTGAATATTGTTCACCGTTTTTTCCCCAAAGTGTGCATGCAGGTGGTCCATCCGGGTGTTGATAAAAAAAAATACAATGTATCCGAAGATCTGATAAACCGTCAGAGAGAGTCCTGGGGAGCACATAAGAGGGAAATTGTAGTGTTCAGTATCGCGAGAATGGAAAGGCGAAAAAACCATGCCAGCGTGATCAGGGCCATTGCAAGGCTCCAAAAAAAAGGGGTAAAGATAAAAGGTGTTTTTGCCGGGGATGGAGAAGAAAAGAACAACCTTGAAAAAATTGTCCGGCAAAACCGCCTGCAAAACATGGTGTGCTTTCCGGGTTATCTGACGGAACAGGAAAAAATCATTGCATTGCATGCATGTGATATACATGTGATGGTGTCGTTTGAGGATGAACACACCACCGAGGGTTTTGGTATTGTTTTTCTGGAAGCGGCAGCCGCAGGCGTGCCCTCAATTGCGGGCAATGCAGGAGGGCAGCCTGAAGCTGTCAGGGACGGGGTGACAGGCTATGTTGTCAATGGCAGCAACATCGACGAGCTGGCAGATGCGATGGAAAAACTTTGTGCCGATCCCACACTTCGCAGACAGATGGGAAAAGCAGGACAGAAATGGGCTGCGGAAAACGATTGGGATGTCGGTGCAAAAAGAATATACCAACATGTCCAATCTTTACAATAAAAGAGGCGGATGAGAATGAATAAAGAGATCACCTATATATATCTTCACTCTGTAGAACACAGTGGATCCACTCTTTTGGCATGCATTTTAGGGGCACACCCTGCTGTTTCAACTGTGGGGGAATTTTCCATCGATTTTTCCCGTAAGGGGCTGTGTTCATGCGGCACCCGGTATGATAGTTGTATGTTCTGGAAAAAATGGACTGATGCGTCACGAGCCAGAAAAATTTCTTTTGATATCGGAGATTTGGACATTAATCTGCAGCCTGCTCACGACAACAACCGGATTGAGGATATTTTTTTTTACAACTTCCCGTTCAAACCAATCGACACTTTACGGGATGTTTTATTCCGCTCTTCATATTACCAAAAAGCTGCCCGGAACAAACTGCAAAAATACCTGACTTTAGCAACGGTGCTGTGTGATATGGAAGGGACCCGGATTTTTCTTGACACAAGCAAAAACCCTTACCAGGTTAAGTTTTTGTCCAGACTTCCCGGCATCCAGTTGAAAGTCATCTCTTTGGTCCGGGACGGCAGGGCTGTCATGAATTCTTTGATTCAAAAAGAAAAATATTCGCCGAAACAGGCTATCGATGCGTGGATGTGGGGCAATAAAAATATCGAACGTATAAAGAAGCATTACCTTATGCAGGAAAACTGTTACCTGCTCAAACTGGAAACATTATGCAACGCACCTGATGACACAAAAACAAAACTGTTTGAATTCTGCGGCGTTGACCCGAACATTAAAATAGATTACACAAAACAGGAACAAAGACATATTGTTGGCAATTACATGCGGCATAAATTCAATGGCCTGATCAGAAAACACGATGAATCCTGGCGGACAGCTCTGTCAAAAACAGATCTGGAGCTGTTTGAATCAAAGGGTGCAAAAATGAACCGCCGGTATGGGTATGATGATTAAACGGCCGGCAAAGATATCCAGAGCAGTCAAGGCAGCTTTGGTCTGCCTTGTGGCTGCTTTTTTTGTGGTGGCCAGTGTCAGCTTCTATTATTCCATCCCCCCCGGGTTGGCGTTTACAACCCTGTCCAAATCCGGCGGGTATGTTGTTTTGTCCATGGCATATAATGCGGATATGGATGACGTCCAAACGCTTACAGAAAAATATCATGTGGGATACAGACCGGAAAATGATGAAATTACCGCTCAGATGACCTGGCAGCAGCAAAAGGGATTGCGCCTGCTTGGGTGTAAATTTTCCGACCGGGCTTCCGGCAGGGTTCGGGTTGATGAAATCCCGTTTGTTTACCAGAGCCCGGATTCTGTTGGCCTGCAGAAATTCAGAGAACAGTATCAGCCTATGCGACTGATCAGCGACAAAAAAACTGAATATGAAAAAATGATCACCATTGCTGAATGGCTCGGCACCCGATGGGACCATGGAACAGATCCTGTACCGGGCGGTGCGAAAAACTTTGCGCTGACAGAGATTATTTCAGCCGGAGAAAACGGCGCAAAATTTTGGTGTGAAATTGCTGCAGAAGCTGCAGTAAAAACAGCATCTGCCATGAACTGGCCGGCCCGGCTGGTGACCATATCCAGAGACGGCTACACATGGGAGCATGCTGTGGCGGAATATTGGTCAAATGATCATGAAAAATGGTTTGTGGTGGATACTGATTTTAATGTTCTTTACCAATCTGACGGCATACCTTTGTCCGCGTTTGAACTGTGCCACAATGGTCCGGATTTGAAACAGACAGGTCAATTGGAAGTCGTGCACTTTGCAAAACCCAAAAAAAGCCTGCCCTATAAGGATATGATCCCTTATTATACCTATATCCATATTGATATGAGAAATGACTGGAACACGCGGAAATTGAAAAGAGGCAGTCCTGCCGGCGGGGATCTGGCGACATGGTGGACGAAAAGGGATTCGATGGACCCTGTTTTATCAGTGAAGAAACGGGTCGATGATATATCCAGATTCAATTGGGAAGTAAATACAAATGGAATCTATCTGATTTCCTGTATCCAGAAAAACAACGGGGTTGACATGCAGATTGGTTTTTCAGGATACAGTCCGTATTTTGAGAACTGGCTAGTTTCCATGGACGGGATCACCTGGCAGGAAATGAAACACTCCAAAATGGATATCCATCTGAAAAATGGGAATCATGCCATTTTCGTAAAAATGGCTTTGTCCGGCGGAAATACAGGTCCGGCTTCATATGTAAAATTCAGTGTGAACCAGGGATTGGAAACGATGTGATGATCTTGGACAGTAAAACGAAAAAACTCCATATCTCTGCTATGATCATGGTGATCATATACCAGGTTTTTTCAGTACAAAACCTGTTCGCAGCAAGTACCTGGAGCTTCACCAATCTGCCTTCACGCGGCAGCCACCCGGAAATGCTGCAGTATGAAAACAGTAAAATCATCATTGACATTTCCCCTCTCAAACACAGCCCTGATATATACCGTGCCATTTTCGTGCCGAACCGGCAGGGAAATACCTTCAATTACCAGTGGAAAGAAGGGGAAAAAGAAACGGTCATGATTGAACCGTTGCATCAGCCCGGACAGTATCTGCCGCTGGCCCCGCCTGAATATCTTTCATTGGATGCAACTGCAGCCGTGCGGGGGGGCCTGGCCGGCGGGGAAGACGCTGTTGTACTGGATGTCAAAAACTTTCCCTTTCTGGGGGATACCGGAAAAGCCCGGTACACTGACCAGGCAAGTGAAAACGTGGTTTTACGGCTCGATGTGACAACAGATCAACCACCTCACACCTCCATACAGCAGGTGAGTCAAATCAGGGTCAGACACGACAGCGGAGGCACCATGATTACCTGGAAAGACCCGGCACCTATAGCTTCCGGCAATGACATAACCTTTGAAGAATTTCAGGCATTGGACAAGCAGGATGAAAATCCCCGGGAGATCAGATACCGTATTTACAGGCATACCGAACCCATAACCGCATCAACTATCGGCCGGGCGGAATTCATAGGCCAGACAGATGCCCTCAGCGTATGGAACTGGCAGTATTCTGCCCACGGACACAAGACCCGAAAACATGCCAAAAATGATTATGTTCCCCGTTTTCCTTTGGACCATGGTGTGATGACGGAATATGACATGGGGTTGTTTGTATATCAGGTTCCCCGCAAAACCGAAAAAGCGTATTATGCTGTCAGCCGAACCATTGACGGGGCAGAAGACTTTTCCAGGCTGTCTGTCGGGGAAAATACGACCGGAAAAGGAATCTCAGAAGACACCGGCCCGGGAATGGTCCTGTTACAAGAACACTATGAAAAAAAGAAATGGTACTTCGTTAACGGGATTACTACCTTGAGTTACTTTGTCAAGTGGGAGGCCCCTCCCCGGTTCAATGTACCGGAACCGTTCAACTACCTGGTGGCTGTTCCTGAAAATGTTGATGATAACCCGCCCGTATCCATTGCCCTGCATGCCTGGGGCGGCAGTATCAACGGCGGATGGCTGTATGCATACAACCTTGAAAAATACGGGGCGATTCATGTCTCTACCAACCAGCACCCCTACGACTGGTGGACCGGCTTTCATGAAAACATCGGAACACTCAAGCCCCTGACCAATGCGGCAGGGGCCGTTGAACCGTTTACCCAGCGCCGTATTCGCTCCTTTGTGGATGATTATGTTATACCTAACTGGAAAGCGGATACCGAACGTATCCTTCTTCACGGATCTTCCATGGGGGGATCAGGTGCATCTTTATGGGGGATAAAAAATGGAAACTACTTCAGCAATTTGACCAGTAAAGTAGGGGTGCATATCCCTGCGCTGTCTCCCACTTTTTTATCCAGTTTTGAACAAGTATACGGTGTCGTGGATCAGCAGTTGAAATATCAGGATACAGGAATGTCTGCCTGGGATTATCAGGACAATGCTCAATGGCTGAAAAACAATGTACAGACAAATACACCCCACATAAGTTTCTGCAACGGCAGAAACGACACAAAAATCGGCTGGGACCAGGCCTGGGATTTTGTACAGGCTCTGATTGAAACCCGGCGGCCGTTCACCTTCAGCTGGGGGATGAAAGGCCATGCAGAGCGGCCCTACCACATGGGAAATGATATCGATTTTCAGCTCCACCAGTCTGTGCCCGCGTTTTCAGGCGGATCCCTGGATGATGATATCGGTGCCACACCGGAAACCGGAGATAGCGAAGGCCAGATCAATTATCACTATCTCTGGGAAACAGACAGTGTGATAGATAGGCCGGACCGCTGGGAAATGACCATTTATCTGAGGGGACAGGCCCCCCTGGATACAGCAGAAGTCAATCTGACTCCCCGCCGTCTGCAGCAGTTCAAACCAGCAGCCGGGAACAGCTACGCCTGGACAAATACCTGGAAAGGCACTGTGGTCCAGAAAGGAACAGCCAAAGCAGACGAATATGGCCTGATCACCCTGGATTCAGTAAAAATATACAAAGACCGCAGCTGCATCACAATCACGCCTGCTTCCGGTGATCCAGATACTGAAAACGATGTCCTTCCTGACATGACAGATGGTGAAAATATTCAGAATGTCCTGAAAACTGTTCTGGCAGCTGAAAACCCCATGACTGTTACCGTATCAAATGCGTATGAACTTTATGGTGCGCTTGATGAACTGGTATCCTACACCACCATTGCACTTGAAGACGGCATTTATACTGTGGACAGAGAGCTCAGGATAGGACCAGCAGGCGGTACGCCTTTAAAAGGGGTAACCATCAAAGGAAAAAGCGGAAACCGGGATGCGGTCATCCTGCAGGGAAATGGAATGGAAAACAGTGCCGGACCCAACATACTGCTGAAAATCAGAAATGCCGTAAACTGCAAGATACAGGACATGACCTTGAGAGACATCCATTATCACCTGATTCAGGTCAAAGGGGAACAGGGAGCCCAAAGCCCTCTTTTAAAAAATCTGCATCTGATCGATAGCGGTCTGCAGTTTGTCAAGGTAACTCATGCTGATAACGGGGTGATAGAAAATTCAACATTTGAATTTACAGATCATGCAAAGTTCTGGGGAAAAAAGATAGGCGGCACTTATTATTACACCAAGGCTGTGGATATTTTATGGGATGCGGACAATTGGCGTATCAGCAACAATTTTTTCAAAAAAATTCGCGCCCCCCGCAAAAATCCGGATTTCCCTTACGGCATTACAAAAGCTGCCATAGAGGTCTGGCGCGGGTGTAAGGACACGGTTGTTGAAAAAAATGTGTTTATCGATTGCGACCGGGGAATTTTCTTTGGCAACATGAGCGGCAACAAAACAGATCATATAGGCGGCATCATAAAGAACAACGTGATATACAGACAGCCGGGTCAACCCGGAGATACCGGGATCGCCCTCAATAAAACCTCCGGCGTAAAGGTCTTTCATAATACAATAATACTCAATAACACCTTTGGCTGGCATATCGAATACCGGCGTTATAAAAATGGTCAGAATGAAGAACCGGACATGATCATAAACAACCTCACTGACGGGCCGATCCGAAAACGCGATTATGGAAATGCCCTGGTGGAAAACAACCTGACCAATGCAGGCCTTGACTGGTTTTGCGACCCTTTTCAAGGGGATCTGCACCTTACTGCTGCCGCTTATGCAGCCATAGACAGCGCTGTAAAATTAAAAGAAACAGATGATGACCTGGATGGGGATGCCAGACCCGCAGGCTCTGCTCCGGATGTAGGATCGGATGAATTTACAAAGGATGAGGATTCACCCAATGGTTGTTAACAAAAAAAACAAGTACCCGAATTTTTTAGGAATTGGTGTACAAAGAGCGGCAACAACATGGGTATATGAATGTTTAAAAGAACATCCTGAAATTTTTGTTCCCGAAAAAAAGGAACTCCATTTTTTTAACAATAATTTTTCAAAAGGAATTGCCTGGTATCTTGATTTTTTTGCATCAGCCGATGGGTTCAAAGCCGTTGGGGAAGTGACACCCAACTATATTAATATAAAACAAGCCATCCCCAGGATTCATGATATTCTTCCTGATGCCAAATTGTTTGTAATCCTGAGAAATCCGGTAGACCGGGCATATTCCGCATATCGCCTGTTGAACAGTCAGTTTAAGGACATGAATTTTGAAACTGCGGTAAAGACTTCAGGTTATCTTGTGAAGGTGAGTCTTTATGCGGAAGATCTTGAGCGGCTGTATAAATATTTCAGCACCAGTCAAGTCAGGATATTTCTGTACGAAGATATTAAACAAGACCCACAATCTGCATTGGAGTCGCTATTTGCTTTTTTAGGGGTTGATCATTCATTCAGACTCGATGCTTTACATCAGCATTACAATGCAATTCTTTTTCCTGAATTTCAACGCGTCATAAAAAATTTAAAAATGGACAGCGTTTTTGAATTGTTCAAACAAACAGCACTGGGTAAAATGACAAAAGAGCAGATTCTCAAACGGCAGCGCCGCAAAAATGAGAGATCCAACACTGCCAAAAACAAGAAATTAACAGATACTGGTGAAGACCGGTTTAAACATGAACTAAAACAATTTTTCAAAAAGGATATTCTGAAAACACAGGATTTGATCAATAGAGATTTATCTATTTGGCTGTAATCATGTCAGTAAAAGGAAAAAAACCGATGACATTGGATCACCAGAAAATCAAATCGACAATAGTTACCTGCATCATCAATTTAAACAACTCCCTGGTTGACACTGAAAAAATTTCCACCGATTGTGACCATATCCTTTTTGGTGAGGGCAGTTTTCTGGATTCCATGGGGCTTTTGAACCTGCTCATGGACCTTGAGGAAAAACTGGAGGATGAAGGCGTGGGCATCACGATTTTGGATGACCATGCCCTGTCCCGGGCCCATAGTCCGTTCCGGACCATTTCTGCCCTGGCAGACTATATTCAGGAGAAAATCCAGTATGAATCCCGCTAAACCGGTCATGCTGGTTACAGGGTCCAGCCGCGGCATAGGGCGGCACCTGTCAGAATACTACCTGGAAAAAGGGTGGACCGTGCTGGGATGTGCCAGGCATACCCCTGAGCTGGTACATGACAACTTTTTCTTTTTTTCTGTGGATCTTTCGGATGAAGCAGGTATTGACGAAATGTTTTCCCGGATAAAACCGTATACCCGGAGAATCGATGCCGTGATCAACAACGCAGGCATCGCTTCCATGAATCTCATGAATCTGACACCCTATGATACAGCACAAAAAATTTTTTCCGTGAATGTGCTGGGGACGTTTTCCATCCTTCAGAAATCGGTGCGGTTTTTAAAAAAATCTGACAATCCGCGGATTATCAATTTTTCAACCGTAGCTGTCCCGCTGCGGCTGGCAGGAGAAAGCCTGTATGCTGCATCCAAAAGCGCTGTGGAGACCCTGACCCGAATTCTCGCCAAGGAGCTTGCAGCCATGCATATCACCTGCAATGCAGTGGGGCCGGCCCCTGTCCGAACCGATCTGATCAAAGGGGTGGGAGAGGAAAAAATCCAGGCCCTGCTCAGACAGCAGGCCATTCACCAGCTGGCGGAATACGCGGATGTGGCCAATGTGATTGATTTTTTTCTGCTGCCGGCATCCGATATGGTGACAGGTCAGGTGATCTATCTGGGCGGGGTCGGATAATTCCATGCAAACCATTTTTGAACAATTGAAAACTTTTCCGGACAGGCCGTGCATGGTTTGGGATGATAAAACCTTTACCTGCGGGGAACTGGTGGAGCAGACCCTTGCCTTTCAGGCCCAAACCGCTGCCATGGCGCCGCCCGGCAGCATTGTCGGGGTGCTGGTGTCATATTCCTTTCCATGTGTGGCCCTGTTTCTGGCACTGGCGTTGAACAGAAACATCATCATTCCCCTTTCCCGGGAAGCGGTGCAAAAACATGACGACTATACAGCCATCGGCAAAGTACAGTATATTGTCTCCCTGGATGACCAGGGCCGGGTCAGGGTATCGGTAAGGTCATCCGAGGATTTTAACTGTGTTCTGTATGACCGGCTGCGGTCTTTAAAGCACAACGGGCTGGTGCTGTTTTCTTCAGGGAGCAGCGGTCCGCCAAAAGGGGTGGTGCATGACCTGGACCGGTTTGCCGAAGCATACAGCGCACCTGGCAAATCCCTGCGCACCCTGATTTTTCTGCAGATGGACCATATCGGCGGGATCAACACGCTCCTGTACAATCTCAGAAACGGAGGGACCCTTGTGATGCCCGGTTCGCGCCTGCCTGAAGCCATTTGCCGGTGCATACAGGAAAACCGGGTGGAGCTGCTGCCCACATCTCCCACTTTTCTGAACCTGATGGTATTGTCCGGAATGACCTCCCGGTATGATCTGTCCAGCCTGAAGCTCATCACTTACGGAACAGAACCCATGCCAGCAGGCACCCTCAAACGGATCCAGTCACTTTTGCCCCATGTGCGGTTCAAACAGACCTACGGCCTGTCTGAAACCGGCATACTGCAGACAAAATCCAGAGATGACGGATCATTGTGGGTAAAGGTCGGGGGAAAGGGATTTGACGTAAAGATCAAGAATAACAGGCTGTGGATCAAATCCAGATATGCCATGCTGGGGTATCTGAATGCGGACAGTCCCTTTGAAGCAGACGGATATATCAACACCCGGGATATGGTGGAACAGGACGGAGAATGGCTCAAGATTCTGGGCAGGGAAAGCGAGCTGATCAATGTGGGGGGCAGCAAGGTGTTTCCGGCAGAGGTGGAATCAGTGCTGCTGACCATGCCCGGGGTTGAGGATGTCATGGTTCACGGCCTGGCCAATTCATTGACCGGCCAGGTGGTGGCGGCAAAGATCAAAACAGGGGAGGCGATAACCCTTTCCGAATTCAAGCTGCGCATGAGACAATTTTGCAAAGACCGGCTGGAATCCTATAAAATCCCGGTAAAGGTTGAGATATCAAAAGAAATTCTGTATTCAGAACGATTTAAAAAGAAAAGGACCTCTGTGTGAGGTATATAATAAAAAACATTGTCTTTCTTGCAGCCTATGTAATGGTGCTTCCCTCCGGTCTGGTGGTGAACATGGAAAAAAGGTTCAACCGCCACGCAGAGACCTTGTTCACACTTTTTGCCCAGTTCTGGGCATTGATACCCGGGCTGCCCGGATGTTATCTGCGGGCTGCGTTTTACAACCAGGTGCTGGATTACTGCCACAGGGAATGCTATATTGGGTTTGGCACCATCTGCACACACAGGGATGTCAAAATTGAAAAAAATGTCTATATCGGCCCCTATTCCATGATAGGCTCCTCCTGGATCAAGGAGAGCAGCCTGCTCGGCACCCGGGTCAGTGTACTCAGCGGCAAGGCCCAGCATGAAATGGGAGAGGACGGCAAATGGACCGCCTTCAACCCGGACAAAATGAAACAGATTCACGTCGGACCAAGGGCCTGGCTGGGGGAAGGTGTGATTTTAATGGCCGATGTGGGAGAAACCTGTCTGATCGGTTCCGGTGCCGTTGTTTCCAGCAATGTGCCACCGGGAATCGTGGGAGCTGGCAACCCGTTCCGGGCCATCCGAAAGGTGAAAGGATAGATCAATGAAAACAAAAAATGGTACAGCCAGACGCAAATATTTATTAATCACATGTTTACAAATATGCTTGTTGCTCTTGATTCCTGTCAATTCATTATCAGCTGAATCCAAAATACTTGTTCAAACAAAACATTTAAAATTGGTGGGAGGGTATTCCGTTCCAAAAGCACTTTTTGAAGGCACAAAAAATTCAAGATATGCTTCCGGTTCTTTTGATCTACTGCCGGGCAGCAATCAATGGATAGCCAATCATGGGGTTTCCGGATATATTATAGAGTATATCGAACCTGGTGCCCCATCAATGGGCTTTCCTGAACTTATTGTTGGACGGAAAGCACATCCATTTAAACCTGTCAGAAAAATTTCAGCAGCCGGTGTTCAATGGCTGGACGAAAAGAGGGTTATCTGTTCGGGAAGAAAAAGTTACCGGAGTGGTCCGGAAAAAAAATGGGTTTCCGTTGTGAACTTACATACCGGACAGGAGGAATTAATATCTGTGGGGTTGCCGGAATGGGATGAAAATAGCAAAGAATTGTTTCATTTACATCAGGCGTTCGGGGGTGGTTTTATGCGGATTCCTGAAGAGTGGGCAAATGAACATGTGGGTGGACGTACGATCGGCATGGCTGCAGGGGGGTACGATGTGCTTGGTTCCCCTTTGGGTCCTGCTGCTGCTGCATTCCGAATAGGAGATGAACTTCCTGTAACCCTTCTTGATTTTCCAATGTCAAATCCGTCAATCAGAGATCCTGAATACAAGCATCCCAGCTCAAAATCTCAACTTTCCATGTGGAAATCAGCGGAAGGCGATATTGGATATTGGCAGGGAGACACAGTGAGCAATGGTGCTGCTTGGGTCAAGCATGAAAAATTCAAGGGGGTTATTTGGGGCTGCCTGTTTGCAAGGGGATACATTGATTACCGCGCCCAGGGTGATTACGGATCTGGAAAATTATTTTTGGTGGCAGATCCTGCTGTTTTTTATAACCCTGAAACCGGTGGTGGAAACCGCGGGGACCATAAAAGTGAAACACAGTTCGCTGATGGGCCAAAAGGAAAATACGGCAGGGTATTGTATACCTATGATCCGGATCAACTGGCAGAAGTTGTATCTGGGAGGCGACAGCCGTGGGAGTGTGAAGCAGTGCGGTCGGAATTTGACTTCACTGGAATAACCATCTCAGAACAAGCAAGAGGTCCCAGTCAGATTTCAGGGCTTCATTGGGATGATGACCGGAAACTGTTATGGGTAACCATTAGTAAGGCAATTGATAACAAATGGTCTATCCTGGCAGCATATGAATTAAAGACGGAAGACCTGGACGACATGGACAGCAACACCGATTCCAGTACCGACCCCCAGGCTATGAATCTCATCGGGTATCCGGCAGATGCAACCGTCAATGCCGCTGTTAACGGCACCAGGGTGGATGTAACCTGGGAAGAGATAGATGAGGCGGCATTCTACCGCCTGGAAATCCATGACATGGACGGCAGCCATCTCCACAGCATGCATACCACACAGAATTCATATGTCATACCGGCCGGGTATTTAAAGGAGCACACGGCTTACCAGTACCGCATTACAGCCTCGCGGGAGTTTTCCGACCAGGGAATCGACAACAGTGCCAAATCTATGATGAAGGTGTTTGAAACCGCCTCGAATCAGGAAATGAACTTCCACAGCATCATCCTGACCGATGCAGATTAGGTCATCACCATATCCGAGGGCGAAAGTGCCACAGTATAAGGCAGCGCAGCTCCCAATCACGTCACTCTGGAAAGCGGAGCTTATGCGGAACTGATCAACTTTCCGGGACAAAACCTGATTGAGGTTCAATATAGCGTATGGTTGTTCGATGTTTACCGCTCCGGAACGGTCGTGATCTTCCAGGGGTCTGACGGCACAACCTTGAAATTATTTACTATAATTTCAATTAGTTACAAATTGACCACAACATTGATCCCAAAGAAAAAAATTGAGTCCTCGACCTTTGACAAATTCATTGCCCCGCTACTGAGATTGTTGCCGCTTGTGCCGTTGTTATTACCAAAAGGAGACCGTCCGCTAAAAATAAATTTTGAAGAACAATTGAAAGCCCTGATATACTTTCACCTCCAGGAACATGATTCTGCCCGCCATCTTATTCAGGATATGAAAGAAAATGATTTTGCAAAAGAGAATATAGCCCCGGAGGGCGGTATCAGCAGAAGCAGTTTTTCAGAAATCATTAACGGCCGTGGCCTTGAACAATTGCAGTTCATGTTTGAAAATCTTTATAAACAGGCTGCAAACGTGCTGCCAAAACAATTTCAAGAGCTGGGTGAACTGAT
>JAABTU010000409.1 GCA_011389715.1 Desulfotignum sp. | reverse complement strand
TCTTGCCTTTTGGCCCAGGCCTGTCAGCATCTTTGGCCTGTCAAAAATAACGACGTTTATTAACAGTTCACATATGTTACGCATACCATCGTTCATAGCTCCCATCTGGATTGATGCTCCCAGAGTTGAGGTCCCCTCACGGCTCTCTCTCCTGGCATAACGCCAAGGGCTTCATTGTCATCCAGGCTTCACACAAAACCATTACTGGTAATGCATGCCGGAATGGAAAACTGCTGGTAATACAGCAGGTTGGGTCAAGCCCAACATTATTAAAAGCGACTTCTTGTCGCACCCGCAGCATTTGATTTGTTGGGGTATGGGGTATGTCAACAAATCATACTATTTAATACCAATGATATACCGAGTGCCTTTGCCCCGGCCCCGGGTGAGCAGGTGTTTATTTTTAACAAGTTCTGAAAGCTTCTTTTTCAATGTGTTCCGGTTGGCTTTTGTAATGGATTCTATTTCAGATATGGACAACTCTCCATGATCCTTTACAAGGTCAATGATCTGCCGTGACAGCCTGGGCAACTTTATGAATATTTTTTCTTTTTCAATTTTTTGAGTCAGCACCTCTTTTTGAATTTTAAGAGCATTCAAAAAAAACAATATCCAAGGCTCATACTCCGGATTATCAGATCTAAAAGTGACCTGAGACTTTCTCAATGCCAGGTAATAATTATCCTTGTTTTTTTCAATGATACTCTCCAGAGAACTGTAAGGAACATATCGGTATCCTTCTTTCAGCAGCAGAAGGGTTGTCAGTATCCTTGACAGTCGGCCGTTTCCATCCTGAAACGGGTGTATTGCCAAAAAATGAACGACAAAGACAGATAAGGTTAACAGGGGATGAAGTTCTTTTTCTTTTAAATGCCTGGCTGTCCATTCTATCAACTGTTCCATATCCTTTGGGGTGTCAAAGGGTGATGATGTCTCGAAAATAATGCCAAGGCTCTTGCCATTGTGATCGAACGCCTCCACATGATTGGGCATCTTTTTGTATTCCCCACGGTGGCGAATATCCTTTGTGCTGTAAGCAAGCAGCATTTTGTGTAACTGCCGGATATAATTTTCCGTAAATGATATGTCCTTATAGGATGCAAAAATGATGTTCATAACATCTGCATAGCCGGCCACTTCCTGTTCATCTCTGGACCCGAATGATTTCTTATCTAATCCAGATAACAACATTTCTATTTCCCGGTCAGACAGTTTTACCCCTTCAATCCTAGTTGATGATCCGATCGACTCTATGGTGGCAACGTGTTTTAAGGCATCAAGCCGTTCCGGGGCCAAATTGCCGATGGCTTTCCATACACCCTTGAACTCATCTATTTTGGCAATGAGATTTAATATTTCCGGTGTGATTTTAATTAAAGGATTTAACATTTGTTCTCCAGTCAAATACCCAAAAATATACCCATATTTACCCAAAAATTTTCAAAAGTCAAGTGTGATAACATTTCAAAATTTCAGATGTATTCATTTTGGAGCGCCCAAAAACATACCTGTATTTACCCATAAATTTAATCATCTGTATGATTTTAGTTTATTTGAATAGTTGTTCTAATTCTCTATATCGCTCTTTGACCCCGAGGCGCAGCGCCGCCAACCGGCGCAGTTTCAAGCGCCCGAAGCCGGTCACCACGTCCACCGCCAACAGACAGAGCCCGAGCAGGAACAGTGTCGTCAGCCAGTGGATGGCGAACTGGGACAAGACCCAGGCTATTAGCCCGCCCGGCTCATCACCGATCGAGACCCCTGCGATATAGATCACCCACACGACGGCGCTGGCCAGCCACCAGCCGCGGTAACCGACACGGCGTCGCACTCTCGGCAAAGAACCGACGCGCCATGCGCAGTAAAGGTGTAGGGCACTGCCGACCACGTTGAGAATCAGAGAAAACACAAATGTTCTCCAAGTTTGTGCCTAATGTTTAACTCACTGGCTTGTCCATGTGCAGTGGACTGTTTTCGGCTTGATCAAGAACAATCGCAAGTTTTTGCCGCGCTTCGGAATATGTATAGACACGCATTTTATACCTCCAGTATTGATATCCTAAGGTCCTGTGCACTGCATGGTTAACCGCCAATTATTTCATTCAACCCCTCAATGATGAGCGTCAACTCTTCGGCGGATACTTTTGATATCCTTTTGCCGATTCGCTTTGTAGACAGGATTCGAACTTGGCTGATCTTTACCCACGATTTTTTGGGAAGCTTGGCGTCCACAAGTTCCATAGTTAGTGGATAGCCTGCCTTTTGCCGCTGGCTGGTGATCGCGACGGCAATTACAGTGCCCGATCTCTCGTTAAATACATTGTGACTTAAAATGAGAACAGGGCGTAAGCCGCCCTGTTCGCTTCCAATGACTGGATTTAAATCTGCCCAGTGAATGTTACCCCTTAATATTGCGGCCATTCTTCCAACTCCGATGAGAAGCCTTCCTCAGCTAAAGACTGTTCGAATTTAGGGTCAAGCTTGGAGCACTCCTGCGCAAGACGGCTTTTCTCAATGCGCATAAGCTTTTCAGCAACGGCCTGTTGAATGGCGTTGCTACGGTTTGAAAAAAATTTTGATTTGACAAGAATATCAAGCTGTTTAAGTGTCTTATCGTCAATTGTAATTGCAATTTTTGATGC
>JAABTU010000408.1 GCA_011389715.1 Desulfotignum sp. | reverse complement strand
ATGCAAATGGCCGGTTTAAAGGCAGCTTTGCTGTGGTCACCGATATTTCCCGGCAGAAAAAAGAAAAAGACCTGCTGGAGATGATGGTGCAGCAGAGAACCCGGGAACTGCAGACAAAAACACTGCACCTGGAAGAAGTGAACACTGCCCTGCGGGTATTGCTCAAAAGACGGGAACAGGACCGACAGCGCATGGAAGAACAGATGCTGATGAATGTCCGGGAACTGGTCACGCCCTACATCGAGCGCATGCAAAACAGCGTGCTGGATGACCGGCAGTCAGCCTGTCTGGATGTCATGGCCGCAACCCTGGAGGATATCGTATCCCCGTTTCTCCACAAGATTTCCCTGGAATTTCTTCACCTGACTCCCTCAGAAATCCAGGTGGCCAACCTGATCAAACACGGAAAAACCACCAAAGAGATCGCTCAGATACTGATCCTTTCAGAAAAAACCATTGAGTTCTACAGAAAACGTATCCGCAAAAAACTGGGAATCACCAACAAAGCCATCAATCTGCAGACCTTTCTTGCTGCAATGCATTTGTCGGAATAAAAATTTACCAGGTATATTTCATACCCGGTAAATACCTGGAAGATAGCCCTTGTACGCAACGGTGATACACGGTACCAATGACAGACACAATGGGTGAAAGCAGTGAAAGGGGGTGATGGCGATTTTCACCTGTTCTTTTATGGATATAAGCCAAAAATGCATAATAACACATTAACAGGAGATGGATAAGATGCGAAAATTATCAGGTTTTTTCTGGATTTTTATCATGGTTTGTGGATTGCTGGTTTTTTGTTCTTCCCTTTATGCCAAAACCGTTAAACTCACTTATTCCAATTTTTTTCCCCCCACCCATGTACAAAGCAAACTAGCCCAGTCCTGGTGTGATGAAGTCGAAAAACGCACCAACGGCAAAGTGGTGGTGGAATACTATCCCGGCCAGACCCTGACCAAGGGCACCCAGAATTATGACGGCGTGGTATCAGGGCTGTCTGATATCGGCATGTGTTTGTTTGCCTATACCCGGGGCCGGTTCCCGGTAATGGAGGCGGTGGATCTGCCTCTGGGATATGACAGCGGCATCACCGCCACAAAAGTGGTGAATGCCGTGTATGATAAATTCAACCCCAAAGAACTGAAAGATACCCGGGTCATGTATCTGCATGCCCATGGTGCGGGCCTGCTGCATACAGCTGATAAAGCTGTCAGGTCCCTGGAAGATTTCAAGGGTATGAAACTGCGGGGCCACGGCACCTCTGCCCAGGTGATATCAGCCCTGGGCGGTACGCCTGTATCTCTGCCCATGCCCGAACTTTACCAGAGCCTGCAAAAAGGGATTGTCCAGGGAGCACTTTATCCCATAGAAGTCAACAAGGGCTGGCGCATGGGCGAGGTAGTGGACTATTTGACCCTGAGCACGTCCATTGCCTATACATCATCATTTTATGTGGTGATGAACAAGGAGAAATGGGCCCGTATTCCGGATGACCTCAAATCTGTGATCATGGAAATCAACCAGGAATGGGCACCCAAACACGGCCGGGCATGGAATGAATCCGACCGGAAAGGCCTGGCTTTTTTTAAAAGCCTGGGCGGTGAGGTGATTCCGTTGTCTGACGCTGAAGCAGCCCGGTGGCAGACAGCCATTTCACCGGTGATAAATGCCTATATCGAGAAAATGAACAAAAAAGGGTTTGACGGCAAAGAAATTGTGGATTTTGTCAAAGCGTCTCTGAAACAATATCAATAGAACAGCACCAGGAATTGCCTGCAACAAGGATGGTTTAGATGGCACACACGGAATATTGGAACCCTTATCTGGAAACCCTTTCCAGAAAACAGTTGGAAAAATTACAGTTTTTCAAATTCAAGCGGATATTTGAATGGGCCTATATTCATTCAAAGTTTCACCGGCATCTCTATGATACGGCCGGGATTACACCAGATGATATCCAGTCCCTTTCAGATGTTAGAAAGGTGCCCAGGGTGGAAAAATCCATGATGCAGGCGATCCAGAACAAGGACCCGTTTCCCTATGGGGATGCCTTGTGCGTGCCCTTGGAAGAGGTGTCCGCATTCCGCCAGACATCCGGTACCACAGGACAGCCCGTGTATCAGCCCGATACCTGGCAGGACTGGGAATGGTGGGCAGAATGCTGGGCCTGTATTCTGTGGTCCCAGGGGTACCGTGCCCGGGACCGGGTGTTTCTGCCCTTTGGCTACAATATTTTTGTGGCGTTCTGGGCCGGTCATTACGGAGCGGAAAAACTGGGCTGTGAGGTGGTGCCCGGCGGAGTTCTGGACACCCAGGCCAGGATTCTCAAAATCCAGGAACTGCAGGCAACGGCCATGATGGCCACCCCTACCTATGTGCTGCGCATGGCAGATGTGGCCAAAAACAAACTGGGGATTGACCCGGCCGGTCTTTCCATCAACAAGATCACCTGTGCCGGTGAACCCGGCGCAGGGATTCCTGCCACCAAAAAACGCATGGAAGAAGCGTTCGGCGCAAAGGTATATGACCATTCCGGTGCCACGGAGATCGGGGCCTGGTCCTATGAATGCCGGCACCAGCCCTTTGGCATGCATGTGAATGAGGCCATGTTTCTGGTGGAGATCGAGGACCTGGAAACCGGAGAA
>JAABTU010000407.1 GCA_011389715.1 Desulfotignum sp. | reverse complement strand
ACATACGGAACTGGCATTGTTGCAGGCAGATGAAACTCACGATCTGTATTCTGACCTGAAAGAAATTCAAACCGCAGCGAAGCGTTCTGCTGATATCACAAAGCAGCTGCTGGCTTTTGCCAGAAAACAGACCATCTCTCCCAAAAAGCTGGATTTGAATAATACTGTAGAAAGCATGCTGAAAATGCTCCACCGACTCATCGGAGAGAACATTGAGCTGGTCTGGAAGCCATCCGCTCATCTGTGGCAGGTGAAAATAGACCCGTCTCAGATTGACCAGATACTGGCCAACTTGTGTATCAATGCGCGGGATGCCATTTCAGGATTGGGGAAAATCATCATAGAAACCGGAAAAAAATCATTTAATGAGGAATACTGCAGACAACATTCCGGCTTTATCCCCGGTAATTTTGTCCTGCTGACGGTCAGTGATAACGGCTGCGGCATGGACAAGGAGATCCTGGAAAATCTGTTCGAGCCGTTTTTCACCACCAAGGAAGTGGGCAAAGGCACAGGATTAGGACTTGCTACTGTCTATGGAATTGTCAAACAGAACAACGGATTCATTAATGTATACAGCGAACTCGGCCAGGGTTCAACCTTCAGAATTTACCTGCCCCGGTTAGTTGCCGATGAAGACACTGACAAGGCCGCTCCTGATAAAAAAGCAGTTACCGGAGGGACAGAAACCATTCTGCTAGTGGAAGATGAACCGTCTATTCTCAGGATGACCCGGATGATGCTGGAAAGAAAAGGTTATACCGTACTGTCCGCAGCCACACCCTTAGAGGCTGTGGAAAAGGCAAAAAACCATTCCGACGCAATCGAGCTGCTTATGACCGATGTGGTCATGCCGGAAATGAACGGTCGGGATCTGGCCGGCCAAATCACTGATCTTTATCCCGACATCCGGCTGCTATTCATGTCCGGATATACCGCTGATGTCATTGCCCATCAGGGTGTGCTGGATGCCGGAGTAGCTTTTATCCAGAAGCCTTTTTCAATGACGGATATGACAGAAAAAGTGCGGAATGTTTTGGATGAAGCCAAAAACCCCGCTGAAGGATAAATTATCCTAAGCAAAAATATTAACGGCCATGAAAAATCATGGATACCATTTCGATACTTGATATTTTTTCAAAAAATCATTGTCCAAACCGTCCACCGACCGCTTATAGTTCCCTGTTTGGACGATGGACGACGGATTCAATGAAAACAATTTCGGTACCGGCTTAAACCCCATCACCTTTTCATATTCTTCCATCATTATCTGGCTGTCCTTGTTTTGAAGGTTTATCCCTACCCCAGAAAACAGATATTTATGGGCCTACTGGTAATTATTATTCATCAGCTCCTGGACCGATTTGAAATTATTCCTGATTGACAGAACCTGTCTTGGATGATATATTAAATTGTTTAGAGAAATCAATATTCTCGATTTGCCTTTTCTTTCTTCTTAACTCCATTGTTGCTATGGGTAGATTCCTGAATGTTTTCAAAGGAGATAATAAATGAAAGGGATTAAAGTCCTTGTCATAGATGATGAAACAATAATTTTGAAAATGCTGTCCACGGCATTGTCCACAAAAGGGTACCAGGTTGATACAGCGGACAGTGGTGAAAAAAGCCAAAAAAAACTGCAGTCCAATGATTACGGTCTGGTGATAACAGATATGGCGATGGACAAGATGACGGGACATGATGTGCTTGCAAATGTCAGAAACCTGAAAGGGGACAGCGTGCCAGTCATTGCCATGTCAGGCAACCCTTGGATGATTGATAAAAACTTGTTTAATGCTGTCCTTCCCAAACCCTATTCGTTGGAACTGCTTTTTGAGATGGTGCAGAATTTGTTATCTCTCACAGGGGATTATAAACCAAACCATTAAAATAGCCTGTTATCGAGCGGAAACACATATGTATGAATCGGTGGGGCATCATACAATGACAATCGCCTTCCCAAAGACTTTGTCCTAAAGCATCGCCCACCGTCCAATATTGTGTTTTGTCATGATTCAAAGGATTTTGGGACACCAGAATCGGAAAATTACTGAAGGGTATCTGCACTCTATAGGCGAATCAGAAAGAAGTGCAATGCAACGCCTTGAAAAAGTGGATCTTTATTCATCTGACATTAATTACAATGTTGATAGACCGGTCAATGTGCATAAAAAATACTGGTTAAGAAAAGTAGAGCGTCCTGAGTATCAATTTTATGTAAAGACATCAAAAAATTAGGATATGTTGGCACTGGAAAAAAGTATGGCGTCAGCGATAATGCCATCAGAAAGTGGCAGAAGTTTTATGAAAATAAAAGCAGGGAAAATAAAAAGTCTCACACAGAGTCTCACACGGTTGTTTAGACCAAGAAAAAAGGGTTTCCGAAAAATCTTCGGAAACCCTTGAATCTCTAAGTTGTTGCTGTGGTGCCCAGGAACAGAATCGAACTGCTGACACGGGGATTTTCAGTCCCCTGCTCTACCGACTGAGCTACCTGGGCGTGAACAGCAAACAGAAGGCTTTATAAGTTTTTTGTCAGGTGATGTCAAGCAAAAAATGCAGGTTTCGTCCAAAGGCATTCACATGTCTCCCAACCGGTGCTGGATAAGGGCGGCACCGCACAGGGCAGCGGTTTCGGCCCGCAGGATCCGGGGTCCCAGAGAATAGGAGACAAACCCTTTGGCAGC
>JAABTU010000406.1 GCA_011389715.1 Desulfotignum sp. | reverse complement strand
AGCAGTATATCGAGGATCAGCAAAGACCGGCCTAACGGCCGAGCGCCTTATATCCCCGACCTGAAGGAAGGGGTTTTGCGGCGCTTTGGATAAAAAATGGGTAAAAGCATAGAAGAAAAACACAGGGAAATGCTTGTGGGAGATCCTGAATATGCGCAAGCTTTCACTGGTATGGAAGAGGAATTTCAATTGGCCAGAGAATTGATAAGGGCAAGAATCAAATCCGGCCTGACCCAGAAGCAATTGGCTGAAAAAATGGGGACAACGCAATCCTCAGTTGCCCGGTTGGAATCCGGGACCTCTTTGCCGAGCCTCCGAAGCCTTAAAAGATACGCTTATGCTACAGGGAGTAAGATCAGAATCGTTCTTGATTCCTGAAAACATCAAAGATATTCTTGGCCGCCTGGTGGACTGAAGGTATGGACAAAGGCCAGCTTTTGAATGCCCTGCACACCGCCTGTGCCCACTCACCGGGCTGCTTTTTCCCCTGGGTAACTGCCAGGGCAAACAGCTGCACAAACCTCCCCACGGTGATGCCGCCCCCGTTCACAGGGCTTGCCAGAGCGCTTCAGGCCACTGCTTGATGAGCCCCAGCTTCACTGAAATTCAGCAAAAAAAGGCTGTCTGGACGTTAAAAATTCATGCAATCGGTCATACCGAAACTTTGTGAAAAAACAGCAATATCCATTAAAGACGGATTGGCAGTCAGAATCGCAAGATCCTTACCGTCCACGTCACTGTCGGTGTCAAGGTCTCGGCCCTTTAGTGCAATGGAGTCTGCCGTAATTCCCTGTCAATGAAGGCACCGGTAACCGGCCGGCAGACCGCGTCCTCGCCTCCCGTGTCTTCTTCATCCCTGGTGGTGTTTGTCACATCGGTGGAGAACAGTTCGTTCATGGCTCTTTTCACTTGGGTGTCTGTCAGTTCTACCATTGCGGGTGACTTGGATACAGCCAGGCAAGAAATGGGCAATTGAATTTTTAGATCAGACAGGATAAAAAATGGGGACAACGCAATCATCTGTGGCAAGACTTGAATCCGGCAGGTCCGGTCTGGGGGCAAAATCGGCAAATGCATCATCATACAGCCTGGCCCCGGACCCGGACACCGCTGCCAGGTCCCTGGCAAACCCCGCCTGGGAAGGATTGAAGTCTGTGCCCCACCACTGGACAGTACTGGCGGCAGTATGCAGGTTGGCGCTCAGGGGCCCTGGCCGAATCCTAGTTCGCAGGCCGCGCCGACCTCCGGGAATACCAAGCCGTTGTTGAGAAAGGCCGGCTTGACCCGCAGGGGGTTGAGTTCATTGCAGTAGCCATAGGTATAGCCGATGTCAGCCACATAGCCGGATGTCCAGGTCATGGGAAAAATCTGCTTTGTTGACGGGTCTGATTTTGTCTGGCAAACATAAACAAGAGAGGCGGTATTGTCAATGGTTTGTATCCCTTCACGAACCCTTCTCATTTCCCCAGGTTCTGCTATTGCCAAAAACCCAAATGAGAGGTATATAATTAAAATACAAAATCCGATAAAGGAGAAAAATCATGTCCATAGAAAAATCATCCTGTGTCGAAGAAATTTATCGGGAAATCAACACCACCCCGGAAGAATATTTACCTGCACTTCTGGAAATTGTGAAGGGATTTCGTTTAGGCGTTCTGAAACCGGCTGATGAAAGCTTCGAGCAAGGAATGCAGGATGTAATGGAAAACAATACCCGGCCGGTATCTGAACTTTGGAAAGGTATAGATGCCTGAGATCTCGTTTACCTTTGAATTTAAAAGAAACCTCAGAGCCTTGGCAAAGAAGTACCGGTCAATACGATCTGATATCCAGCCGATTATCGACCAGTTGAAAAATGGAGACCTGCCGGGTGATCAGATCCCCGGTGCCAATTTGCCTGTTTTCAAAGTGAGGATACAAAACACCGACATCCGGAAAGGAAAGCGATCAGGCTATCGGTGTATTTATTATCTGAAAACCAGGGAAAAAATATTTTTGGTCACGATCTATTCCAAGCTGGATCAATCCGACATTTCCGCCAAAAGAATAAAAGAAATCCTCAAGAAACTGGGGTATTAAATTACCCTTGCAGGATTTAATTAGACTCGGGCTTTTCCTGGCATGATCTCCCGCTACCACACATTGGACCGGCCTTTAGGCCTTTAAAACTTAAAACTATTCCCCTTTGACATCCCCCACAAACCCAACTATATTCGTTCTCTGTTTGAACAACCCTGGGCCGACTGGATGCTTTCATACAAACATTTTGGCATGGGGGTGCATGATTCCCGCCTGACCACCAGTTTTGAACGCATCGGCACCAACTACAAACTCAGCAACATCGTGTCTGCAGTGGGTCTGGTTCAGATGCGGCACATTGACAAACTCCTGACCAAAAGAATCACCACAGAAAACATTTAACCAGAATAAAAACTTTGATGTAAAAGGTACTATTATCCCGTCCCAAAAGTTTTGAACATATAATTGGCAATTCATTTTCTGCATAAAAATCCTTGCTTTGAACCTAAATTTTTTGTATAATTGGCCTAATATTACCTAAATTAGGGAGATATTGCTTAAGAGTTTTATAAAAATAGGTTCAATAATAGGAGGATCAGTGGATTATGGATTGCCAAGACATAGTATTTTCACAAAAACAATCACAAAACCGTATCGAAAAGGCCTTACAGGTTAT
>JAABTU010000405.1 GCA_011389715.1 Desulfotignum sp. | reverse complement strand
CGATGTTCTGGTTGATTTTTTCGATCACCGCTTCTGCCATGGCAGCCAGATCCACCGGGGTGCCGTTTTTGGCCGGGTCCAGAAAATTGTTGTCGGCAATAATGGACTGCCCGTACCTCTCGGGGTTTTTCAGCTTGCTTTCCCAGACAGGCGAATACACACCTGACCCTTCATGGAGATTTAAAAAGCAGTCGCTCTCACAGATCAGTTTCTTGAGCACATGCACCACCCGGGTTTCATAATTCACCTCATGGTCATCTGAAAACTTTCTGTTCATGTCCTGGTTGATCTGTCTTTCCCTCTTGAGAATCGAAGGGAAATTGGCCCTGGGCACCACAATGAGGTTCCCGCATCTAAGGGAAAAGTCAACATAGGAATCAGCAGCCAGAAAGCCGCTGGGTTCATCCCCCTGGATCCCGCCGATGATGAGCAGCGTTTTTCCGGGCTGTGATCCAGATATCCGGTACACGTGCAGCTCATTTTCCTGCCCCTCGAAATACACGGTGTGGGTTCGCCGACCTGCCTGGGCCGGCTGGCAGATAAGAGCCGCCGCCATGGCCAGGATGAAAACTGTTTTTGCTGCAAACGGTATCACCCCAGATCTTCCTCTCCAATATCAATATCGCTTTGAAACATCAATTCTCCCTGGTCATTGAAAATGATAATTGATGCAGTGGTAAAAAATGCCTGGCCAGGTATGTTTTTTATCCGGAACTTTACCGGTTTAAAATGGGCGATGGCAAAATACTGGCCGTTTCTGGTTTTGGCGGGTATGCCGTTTTCCAGAGGAGAACTGGGAACCACCAGCCAATGGTCTGCATCTTTTTCCAAAGACCTGTTTTCCGGTTTGAGGATGGTAAAAATACGGCCGGACACCTCCCCCGGCTTTTCTGACACATTCCTTATATCAAAGCGGACCAGCAGGTCCCCCTGGTCCCTGTCTCTTGTTACGGAAAATTTTTCAATATCCACTCTTCCCGCTTCTTTTGCAGTAAGGGGTATCCCAGGATCTTCGGGCTGCCCTGCAGCAGATGGCGCTTCTGCCTGCAGGCTTTCTGCATCTGCATCTGTGTCCGGCATATCTTTTGTATCCTGAGCGCTTTGTGCCCGGGTATGTGATGCCGCCTGTTCCTGTTTGTCTTTGTCCGTTTTTTCTCCGGTTTTTTCTTCGGTATCCGGACCAGCGTCCGCTGAAACCGGATCTGATACCTCTGATGCTATATTCGGATCCTGGCCTGACATGACCAGGCGCGCCATCAGGGTTTCTTTGTCGCGGGTCAACGCTGCCACCCGGCTTTCCAGGGATGCTGCCCGGGAGGCAAGTTCCGTGTTTTCTCTGGACAGCTGGTCAAATAGTGTGAAAAGCACCCCGGCTGCCGCCAGACAGACCAATGTTGTGCACAGAAACATAACCAGAAGATATTTCAGGTATCCGCCGGGTTTTACCCCGCCCATGTCATCCACAATGAGCACGCGTTTTTTTTTGCTTTTTTTGTGGGGAGCGGGTTTTGACCGGGCTATTTCTCTTTCCAGTTCTCTCGAAATATCTTCCATACCCCATCCTTTTTGACAAGTGTCAGCTGTTTTATGCCCGTGGTTGAAAATCCACTGGATTCATAGGTCTGAAAAAACCGTATCTCCAGCCCGTTTTTGTTTTTAATGATCGCAAAGTCTTTGCCTGTCACCTTGATATAGCTGTACCTGCCGGAAAGCTGCTTTTTGCGGCTCACCCACTGGGTTTTGTTCATGCCGTCGCTATAAAACCCGGGGGCATAAAACCCGGCATATGCATCCAGATCTTCGGCTGACCAGGCAGCCAGCCACTGGTTGACCATCTCTAAAGCAGATGCGTGGTCATAGGCGGGTTCTGTTTTGACGGCAGATGCGTGCAGCACTGAAGCCCCTGCAACCAGAGGTGCCGGGCTTTTCTCATGGGATTTTTCCAGTACCTGGAAGGTATCTCCTATGATCTGCAGATCAGAAACGCCGGACTGCTGGATAAACAGTTTGCGTTTGCCTAAAAACTGCCGGGTATCCTTTAGTACAAGCCAGAAATCCATCAGCACCACCACCATGTCCCCGTGCTGGTAAATCCCCGTGTCAGATGTCTGGATATGGATATTTTCTGCAGGATCTTTTGATGTTTTTCTCAGCTTTACCCAGGAGTCCCACCAGGATATATCCGGCAGGTACCCCGGGCTGTAAAATGACAGATACTCGTGATAACTGCCGGTGGTGTGGGCCTGTATCCAGTTGTTCACAAAAGACAGCATCCGGTCTTTTGTCTGCTGCTGCTGTTCGGGTGTTACATACGCTATTTTTTCCACAATGACCAGCGGGGTGGCATGCAACGTGATATAATCGGAAAGCATCAGCACATCTTCATTTTCAACAGCAATACACCCGTTGGTATCCATGGATTTCAGGGCTTTGTCCGTGCCGTGTATCCAGATGGCAGAGCCGTTTTTGCCCTGGCGGACATCCACAAAATTGGGGTAGTCAGTGGGAAAGGCCCGTTTCCCGTAGATGGGTGTCAGGTATCTGTCCTCATATTCATCAATGAGAAAATAGATGCCTTCCGGTGTTTTTTTATCCCCGGCCTGTTGTTTGGGGCCGATCACCTCTCCTGTGGAACAGGCGGTTTCAAAGATCTGTTTCAGATTCCCGGCCTCCGGGTCTGCCCTGTAAATATAAAAC
>JAABTU010000404.1 GCA_011389715.1 Desulfotignum sp. | reverse complement strand
TTTCAGACAGGGTCAAAAGGTCCTTGTCGAAATCCAGTTTTTTCCCGGTGGCGTGATAATACAGTTCCTCATAGTAATGGGTTTCCAGACCGATCTCCATGTACTGGAGCCGGCAGGTGCCCAGGATGTCGAATGCCGGCCGCAGATGCTGGGATTTGAGTACCAGGGGTACCACGTTTTTGTGGTCTGCCTTGGGGATGGTTTCGAAATCCGCGCCCTGGGAGATGAGATCATGGACATTGGCATCCTGGCTGCCGCCCACGGCATTGGCCACATCCGACCCCAGAACCCAGCACCGGCTGTGGTGGGCTCCCACATCCGCGGTCATGTATCCCAGCATCATGCCCGGCGCGTTCCTGGATTCATACCCGGTCCACTCCAGTCCCTTGACATGGATGGCGAATTTGGCGCTGTCACCCCCGATCTTTTCCGCGGCCTTCCGGACCCCGTCTGCCAGCACATCCCCGATGCCGTCCCGTTTTGCGATTTTCTCCAGGATATAAACGATGGAGGCAAGGTCCCCCCATGTGACATCCATGCCCATCTCTTCTTCCGATATCAGGCCTTTTTCATAACACTCCAGGGCAAAGGAAACCACAGCTCCGGCCGAGCAGGTGTCCAGACCGAGTTCATCACACACCCAGTTGACATGGGCCACGGCATGGATGTCGGAAAGTTCGCAGTTGCTGCCCACCAGGGCCAGGGTTTCATATTCCGGCCCTTCCACATATTTATTACCCAGGGCGGTTTTTGCAAGCCCGTATTTGCCGCAGGGGATGGGGCAGGAAAAACACCCTTTGTCCGTGATTTTCAGTTCATCCAGAATGGCTTTGCCGTTGATCTTGTCTGCATAATCGCAATGGGAGGTGGCAAAGTTGCGGGTGGGCAGGGCCCCCACATCATTGCACCAGCTGGTGATGCCGGCCGTGCCTTCCGGTGTCCAGCCCTTGAATCCGGGTTTTTCCCGGCAGGCGGCATAGGTCTGTCTGCCTTTTTTGAGCAAACCCTTGGGGTCGAACACCGGGATATCTTTTGTGCCGCGCACGGCAATGGCCTTGATGTTTTTGGAACCCAGGACCGCGCCGATGCCGGTGCGGCCGGCCTGACGTCCGAAATCATGGGAGATGCAGGCAAAATTGACCATGCGCTCCCCAGCCTCGCCGATGGTGAGAATCTGAAACGCCTGCCCCAGATCGTTTTTCAGGATCTCTTCCACCGCAGTGGAGCCTTTGCCCCACAGATGCCCTGCAGACCGCACCTCCACTGTGTCGTTGTCAATGAAGATATAGGAGGGTTCTGTGGCCCGGCCGGTCAAAATGGTGACGTCATACCCTGCGTATTTCATGGTCACCCCGAAATGCCCGCCCATGTTGCTGTCGCCGTATCCGCCGGTGGCAGGGGATTTGGCGGCAAAATGGGTTTTGCCGGCTGCCGGGACAAACAGGCCGCTCAACGGCCCCATGGCAATGACAAACCGGTTTTCCGGTCCCAAAGGGTCTGCGCCGGGCGGGTTTTCATCGTACAGAATTTTGGCGGTGAATCCCCGGCCACCAATAAATTCGTCCACCCATTCCTGTTTCAAGGGTTGTTTTTCAATAATGCCGCTGCTCAGATCGATCCTGAGGGTGTGTCCTGCATATCCGTATAACATGATAATCCTCCGATTTTTCTAGTTGAAACGCAGTGCATCCCGGGGACACACCTCCACGCACTGCCGGCAGTTGATGCATTTGTAGGGCATGCCGTCATCATCCACCTGCATCACATTTTCCGGGCAGGCGGAAACACATGCCAGGCACCCGTCACATTTTTTCATGTCAATGCGCCAGGTGCCCTTGGCCAGGTGGATCGCACCGGTGGGGCAGGCTTCGGCACATGCCCCGCACTGGTTGCAGATGGCCACCTCAAAAATGCCGGGATCGGGAAACCGCGGCATGACCCGCAGCATGGCTTTGGACGGATTGATGATTTTCAGATTCTGCAATGAACACACCAGTTCGCAGGCCCTGCACCCGGAACAGGTTTCATGGTTGAATGATAGTGTCATCCCTGTCTCTCCTTGGCTTGAATGGTTGACTTTTTTTGACCTTGTCCGCACCATAGCATATTTTGGACAGGGATGTATAACGCATTGTTTTCATGGCAGGATATGAACAAAATTCATATTCACTGCTGCCCTGAAAATGCAGGCATTTAGTGCCTTACTCCTCAGTTTCTTTTAAAAAAACAAGAAAAGGAGGAGGGACAAATGGGTTGCGGGTTTCCCGCGTTAGATCCTTCAGAAGGAATGGGCAGTGTCCTGGGTCAGGCCATGCCTTTTTTGCGAAAGCTGCGCATCAATGACAGATCCAGGATAAAAAACAGGCCCACAGGCAGCAGCAGAAAAATCAGGGTCAGGACAGCTGCAAGGGACCGGTTGGAGGAAGCCAAAAGCGGCATCAGCAGTCCGGTGAAGGATGCGACCCTGCCCCCGCCCATGAGAAATACCAGAAAATATTCTGAAAATGCCACAAGAAAGACCACGCTGCCCCCGGCAACCACTGCCGGCATGAGCAGGGGCAGCTCCACCTGCCACAATATCAAAAAAGGTCCTGCCCCCAGGTTGCGGGCACAGATGCGGTAGTGTTCTCCCATGGTCTGGAATCCTGCCACAAGGGCACGGAACATATAGGGATAGCTGAATATGGCCAGGATAAGCACCACCCCGGGC
>JAABTU010000403.1 GCA_011389715.1 Desulfotignum sp. | reverse complement strand
TACCGGATGATTCAGAAAAACAGGATGGATATTATATATTCCACTGCTGCGCCGTATTCCAATCATCTGGCAGCCTTTTTTTTGAAACGCGCTACCGGCCTGCCCTGGGTGGCGGATTTCAGGGATCCCTGGATACGTAACCTGACAAGTACATTTCCAACACCGATACACCGGTTTATCTGCACATGTCTGGAGGCAAAGATTGTCAGCCGTGCTGACCGCGTTGTCAGTGTCAGTGATCCCATGACCCGGGATTTTCAGAAAAGATACAGGCGCAAAAAAGACAATACATTTATCACTATTGCCAATGGCTTTGACAGGGATGACTTTTTGTACCCTGATCCGAAGGACAAAGATGAACATAGGTTCACCATGGTATATGCAGGCAGTTTTTATCAGACCCGTACACCAGATACTTTTCTGGACGGTATAAAAATACTGAAGGACCAGGGGATAATATCTTGTCACAATTTTTGTATCCGGTTTGTGGGCAGTATGGGAAAATCGGTTAAGGATGCAGTGAAAGAGCGGGGCCTTGAAAAAATTGTGGTTTTTACGGGGTATCTGCCCCACAAGATATCCATCAGCCATGTTCTGGCGGCAGATGCGCTGCTTTTGGTAATCAATACCGGAGACAATGTCGAAGGGGTTTTTACAGGCAAACTGTTCGAATATCTGGCCAGTGCCAGACCGATCCTTGCCCTGGCACCAGAAGGATGTGCCGCGCAATTGGTTGAAAAAGCCGGAGCCGGGTATGTTGTTTCCCCAGATAATCATGCCGGTGTGGCAGATGCAATTGAAAAAATGGTAAACCAGTGGAGAGCAGGCAGACCTGTTAAGGAACCTGCCGCACAGGTGGTGCAGCAATATGACCGCCGGATTTTGACGGGCAGGCTGGCCCGGGCGTTTGACCGCCTTGTGGCTGCGCCCTGTTTTCAGGTATTTTTTATCACCTCCTGGTATCCAACCCAGGAAAACAGTGTCCAGGGCATTTTTGTTCAGGCACATGCCAAGGCAGTTGCAAACCGGCACAGAGTCTGTATCCTGCATTGCCGGGGGGCTGATTTCAACATGACATGCAGGTGGGAGTGCCAAAAAATGCCGGCAGCTCCGGACCAGATACCAGTGCACCAGTTGCGTTACAAACAGCAGAAGATTCCCGGTGCAACATATATGCTGTTTCTGGCCGGCGTTATCCAGGCGGTACGTCTTCTGGCAAAAGAAACCCGGCCGGATATTCTGCATGTGCACATGTATAATCTGGCCATACCAGCCATTTTGTTGGGAAAGCTCATGGGGATACCGGTTGTGCTTACAGAACATGCATCTGTTTTTGCACGCTCCCGAATGACTGCAAAAGAGCGGCTGAAAGCGAAAATTGCCTTTGGGTATGCTGATATCTGTTTGCCTGTGAGCCGTTTTCTTCAGAGACAGATTGTATCCCATGGCATTCAGGGCCGGTTTCATGTTATTGAAAATGCTGTAGACACAAGCGTGTTCACCACAGGACATTTACCAGAGCATCCCCATGGAAAGCAAAAAATGGGTTCTGCATTGACATACGGGTACAAGGGCAGGGGCAAAAATTATGTTCAGGAGGAATATTTCAGGGTCAGGATACTGTTTGTGGGCATGATCGGTGCATCAAAGATAAAAGGACTGCACCATTTATTTGCCGCCCTTGCAGAGTTGAAAAAATCAGACTGTTCCTTTATCTGCCAGGTGATCGGGGATGCCGGTGAAATATCCTGGTGCAGGGTCATGCACCATACGTTTGGCCTTGGATCCCGGGTGGTGTTTTGCGGGGTTCTTCCCAAAGCGGACATTGCCCGGCATATGCAGACAGCAGATTTTCTTGTGGTGCCCAGTCTGGTGGAGACATTTTCTGTGGTTACCATGGAGGCCCTGTGTTGCGGTCTGCCAGTACTGTGCACCCGTTGCGGGGGGCCTGAAGAACTGGTCACGGAAGACTGCGGGGTGTTGGTGGAACCAGATGACAGCCAGGCCCTGTATGCAGGTATACTGGCCATGATAGAAAAAGGGGCAGCATTTGACCGCCGGGCGATTGCCCGGTATGCCCGGAACAGGTGCAGTCAGGAGAATGTGGGAAAAAAAATCAACCGGGTGTATCAGTCTGTGGCAGCACCCCAAAGGAATTGGTCATGACGTGTCCGGATCCGGATGCACCTGTTTTTTTATTGGGGAGCCATAAATCCGGCACATCGCTGTTGAGAAATCTTCTGGATGGCACCCCCGGTTTTTTTGTGGTGCCTATGGAAGCCCATTTTTTTCAGTTTATGGGATATTGGGTGGATTATCCATTCCGTCGGACAATGCCGAAAAAACTGTCCTTTGATGAAATGGTCGAGAACCTGGCAGGGCATATCCGCCTGAGCAACCAGTCCGCAGCCAGAACCAGTGACAGTTGCCTGAAAGGCCAATGGGATGTAGAAGGTTTTGTAAAATTTCTTGGTTCTACCGGGTTTGCCGCATATCAAGTAGACGGAATAAAAGGGCTGATGACAGCATACGTGCAGGCAATTTACCTGTCATTGTATGGCAGAAAAATGCCGGATCTTTGTTTTGTTGAAAAATCCGTTGAAAATGCTGAGTATGGGATGGTGCTTAACAAATTGTGGCCCGAAGCCCGGTTTGTCCATATTGTGCGCAATCCCTATGCTACCCTGGCGGCAACCCGGCGGTATACTGCGGCTAAGGG
>JAABTU010000402.1 GCA_011389715.1 Desulfotignum sp. | reverse complement strand
GGATGACCATCCTGGACATGGTTTCGCGGCTCACTCCGGAAGAAAAAACCATCTTTTTTCAGTCCCAGCAGATCCTGATCCATGAGCAGCATATCAGCCGGCTGTTTGTGGACGGGATCCTGGGCAGATATTTTTCCCGGCCGTTATCATTTTACCTGACCACCTATCCCAAATATCTGGCATCCATTGAAAGGCACGCCCATGCTTCAGTTGAGCCTTAAAAACAGAATTTACATCGTCAATGCGATTCTGGTGAGTATCACGGTGATTGGAGCCCTTCTGATGATCTGGTACACCTTCAAGACCGAAAAAATCTTCCAGACCATCATTGACAAAAATATCATTGTGTACCAGTCCGCCGAAAGTCTGGCCGCCTCCCTTGTCAAACACAAGGGGTTTGTTTCCTACTATCTGCTGGACAAAAATCCGGCCTGGATCGACCGGTTGCATCAGGCCAGAGATGAGTTCACCAGACATTTGGCCAGCGTCAAATCCATGGTGGAAGAAGACTGGGAAAAAGATGCCATTGCCCAGATCGAATCCAAGTATACAGATTACATCTCCACCAAGGATATGGTCATTGAGCTATACATGACAAACGAATTTGAAAAAGGGTATGCCATCCATGAAACAACCCGGGAACATTTTGCCCAAATTCTGGATCTGTGCGAACAGTTCAAGACGTTTCATAAAAACAAAATTTCAGCAGCCATCGAGACCAGCAAAGAGGAATCCAACCGGCTTCGTTATATGGCGCTCATGGCCATCATCATCGTGATCGTGCTTTCACTTCTGATCAATTACATCTTTGCCCGGCATATTCTGGGACCCATCCGGAAAATCGCAAACGAAGCGTATATTGAGGGGGACACACCCAAACCGGCCAACGAAGTCGCGGCCCTGGAGCTGAGCGTTCACGGCCTGATCAAAAACACGGAACAGGTACACCAGGATTTGAAAAAAAGTCAGGAAACCCTGCTGCAGTCAGAAAAAATGGCGCTTCTGGGGAAACTGGCCGCCGGCACGGCCCACAGCATACGGAACCCGCTGACTTCCGTCAAGATGCGGTTGTTTTCCCTGAACCGGTCCTGCAAGTTCACAGATGCCCAGCAGGAGGATTTCAATGTCATTTCAAGCGAAATCCAGCAGATCAACAAAATCGTGGACAATTTTCTGGAATTTTCCAGACCGCCCCGTCTGAAAACCCGGAACATGAGCCCGTCCCTGATTGTGGACAGCGCCCTGAACCTGCTGGAACAGCGGCTCAAATCCTACCGGGTATCCGTGGAACTGTCCCGCAGCACGGCGCTGTCTGAAACACGCATCGACCCGGATCAGCTCAAGGAAGTGATTGTCAACATCATCATCAATGCGTGTGAAGCCATCAAACATGACGGCCGGATCATCATCAGTGAAGAAGAACGGTTCATCCAACCCCTGGACAGGGTGGCCATCATTCGGATCATGGATGACGGTCCGGGCATCCCCAAAGAAATTCTACCTGAGATATTCAATCCGTTTTTCACCACCAAGGATCACGGCACCGGCTTAGGCCTGAGCATTGCCTACAACATCATTACCGAACACGGGGGATGGCTGGATGTGTCCAGCAAGAAAGGTCAAGGAGCTGCATTCGTCATCACGCTGCCGATACACAATGACTGAGGATAGACAGATGAATTCCCTGGAGATGAAATATGTTTACATATATTGAAAAAATTGATACGAAATTGATGATTCAAGCTTTTCAAACCGGCTGTCATTAAAACTTAAAAGCCTTACGGAGCAACACATTAAATGGTCAGCTCAAGTTTTTTTATGGAACTGACAAAAACCCATCAATCAGATTCGACCAATAATTTTTGGAGGAACAGCTGAGAGAGCATCTGATACACAGACGAGTCACCTTTGCTCTCCAGGCAATTCTGGTTGTCGGGTTCATAGCTGAGGTCTGGGCTAAACAGTGGTTTACTGCTGTGATCACAAGTGGGATAATTTTGATAACATTCGTTCCCTTGTTTTTGGAAAAAAAGTTTCGCGTTTTCATCCCGCCTGAGTTTGTGCTTGTTTCGATTGCCTTCGTCTTTGCGTCACTGTTTCTTGGTGAAATTCATGGATACTACACCCGTTACTGGTGGTGGGATATAGCCCTTCACACCGGATCTGGAATTTTGCTTGGTATTGTTGGCTTTCTTTTGGTACATCTATTAAACGAAACAGAAGATATCGGCGTGCACCTGAAACCGGGTTTTGTTGCTTTATTTGCCTTCCTTTTTGCCGTCGGGATGGGCGCTCTTTGGGAAATATTCGAGTTTGGCATGGATCGTTTTTTCGGCACCAATATGCAAAAACAGATGCTTGGCGATCCTTCAGGTTTGACCGACACGATGTGGGATCTGATTGTTGATACTCTGGGAGCCATGGTGATCGCGGTGCTTGGGTATGGCTATATCAAAAAGGCCAGGAACAAATCATTTCTCGAACGCTGGATTCACTCATTCATTAGGAAAAATCCCCGGCTATTCAATCGACACCGATAGTTTTTCAAAACGGACGCAACCTATGTTGCGGGCTGACATGGCTAATTGAGCCAACGCAAAAGCGCAGCGCGGTTGATCAGCGAGTTGTTTTTCAATGCTGATTTAAAAGAGGAATGCATTTATGGATCTGTTTGGTAAGAACGGAATTGTCTGGCATCAAGAAGTTGCGTTTGCCAGAAAACTGCTTGTCTGGAAATAC
>JAABTU010000401.1 GCA_011389715.1 Desulfotignum sp. | reverse complement strand
GGTCTTGCATGGATCAGGGCGATGGATAAAGACGCTGCCACATATTTTAAATGATGAGATCTGAACGCCGGGCCATTGTCCACATATAGTTTTCTGGGCAGCCCCCGGCTTAAAAAAGCCTGTTCCAGCACCGTGAGGTATGTTTTTAAATTCTCCGACAAATAAAATCCGGCAGCAGTGATCAACCTGGAGTGGTCATCCATGATAGCAATCAGATAGGTTTTTCTCTGTTTGTCCTGGACCAGTACCTGAGGACCGTGCATCACATCACTTTGCCATAAATCATTGGGATGCTGGGCCTCAAATTTTCTTCTGTCTTCCGGACGGGCGGTGTTCATTAGTCCCCGGGACTGCAAAAACCGGTAGACACTTGAGTAACTGTAGGTTTGGCAGGTGATTTTTTCCAGGGACTCGATCAGGGTATCAACGGTAACATCAGGCTTATCGAGCCGCAACTTAATAATCTGAGAAGCGGTTTCGTCATCAAAGGATCTTGATTTTCCCTGGTCAGACCGGTCTTTGGGATAAAGAGATTCTATCCTGCCGTTGTACCGCCTGATCCATCCCAGAATGGTGCTTCTGGAAAGACGGGTCCGCCCGGAATAAGGAATCGACCATTTGCGGGCACACTTCTGCTGTAATAACCGTTCTTTTTCTCCGTAATCGAGTTCTGCGCCGGTAACAAACTCGCCAATGACCCCGAAACGAAATACGGCAATCTCTTTTTTCTGTTGTTCTGTCATACATCCTCCTTGAATTTTGAGTTTCAAGGCTTGTATGACAGTTGAACCTTCCGGTAAATCACAGCACTCGGTAGGGTGTGAAAAAACCGGTGAAACCTGATCATTAAATTGACCGGCTAACCGGGATCCTGCCCATCCTGACCAGCTCAACAAAACCTGCAATGACCCCTTTGCTCCATGTGTTGGACAGATAAGCCGCTATGTTACGTTTCAATGCAGTGAACCAGAAATGCTGCCGGGTCCACGACAATCCCGACAAGTATCTGCCTTTATATATCCGGTTCAGGATACTTGAAAATATCAACTTTGTATCTGCCTGGAACCGCTTGAAATACCCAAAAGGTTTCAGTTTGAAAACCGTATGACAATATGGGCAGCGGTACCGCTTCAGGTACAGGCCCTGATCAAACCCATCAAAAAACGAGAGCACAAACCCGTGCCCCCAAAGGGTAGATTCGTTGCAGTGATGACATCTGGCCGGTTTTTGCCATTTAAATTTTTTGCCCAGCTTGAAAATTTGCTTGATATCTGCTTTGACCTTCAGTATCATTTTTCCATCTTGGGTGGGATTTTATAATCCCCGATTTAAAGGGCGAGGGGCGGCAACCCTATCGCCCTTTTCATTTCAGCCAAAATAATCTGATAAAAAACCGGGCAGAATAATTCAAAAAAAATTCAAGCTTGTCAATTTAATGTGAAAAATAAGGCAGGATTTGATTCAGATTACTTCGGAATATAACACCTGGACCGCTGGCAGATTGAAGACCGTTTTCGTCTCAGTAAAAACGATGACCTGGTAGGGGTTCGGCCGATTCGGCACTGGACCGACAGCAAGATCAGGTGTCATCTATTCACTTGTGTGGTGGCAATGACTTACCTGCGCAGGATTGAATTGAAACTGAAAGCTGCAGGCATCAATCGGACTGCTGAAGATGTAATAAATGATATGAAGCACCTTCATTCTATCCTGAACCTACTGTTGATTTGTTTTTTATGCTGACTTTTATTTTCTGATTATTTTGAACTGATTGGATATATTTCGGTTTGTTCTAAACAAATTGGGAGGTCGCTTCGCTTTGACTGATTTTATTGGGTTTTCAAGGCATAGGTGGGAAAGCTTAAATAATGAAGGTGGGGGAAGCAGGTGCCTGCCTCCCCCTGGTGCATTATTTAATGCTACCCACTTCCGGCTATCCCTTACCGGGTTGCTCCCCAGCAGAGCCCGGCTCCGTTTCACCGAAATTGTAAAATTCTTCTTTTTGATCAGCCAGCCGTATCTCCAGCAATTCATGAAGAAGCTGGTTTTCCGTATTTATTTTTTTAAGACTCATGAGAAGGATATCTATCATTAGATATCCCATTTGATCAACGATCTGCTCGATTCTGGTTTCAAGTTGTTCTTCAGTCATGACATCTCCAATGTTAAAAAATTTCAGAGGATGCGATGCGAACGTGTTCTGCCGATACGGTCATGGATTTTTCCGCGGCAGCCGCAATCAGAGACCCTCTGGCAAGGTTGTTGGCTTTTCGTAAAAGACCGCCTGATCCCTGATGGATCGCTGTTATCGCCTGATCAGAGAAGAAGTTGGTATCCACACCGCACAATTTCAAATGATGAACAAGATAGGATCTCATCCCATTTATATTCAGGCCCTCCAGATGGCTTTTGGCCACGATTCGTGAAGCAAACGGGATGGATGTTCGGTATTGAAGCTTATCAATCAGTGTCGGCTGACCGGCAAGGATTACAGGCAACCAGGTTCTGGAGTCCTTTTCAAACTGGACAAGGGTGTGAAGCTCTGCAAATACTTCCATACGCAGGAGAGAGGCCTCATCTATGATCAGTACCGTTTTCATCTTTTTGCCCTGAACAAACTCCCGGATCTCATTTTTAATAATGGAGGTCATGACGGCTTTGGAGGTCGATGATCTGTCAATGCCCAGTTCTTCGACGATCTGGCGGTACAGTTCAATAATGGAACCGGTTGAGGCTGTCACGTAAAACACCTTGTA
>JAABTU010000400.1 GCA_011389715.1 Desulfotignum sp. | reverse complement strand
TCTTTGGCCCGCAAAAAGGGGATTTCACGTCCCCTGGCCATGACCGGGGAGATCACCCTGACCGGCAAGGTGCTGCCGGTGGGGGGGATCAAGGAAAAAATCATTGCAGCCCGGCGGTCCGGTATCCATGAGATCATTCTGCCCGAAGGGGTCAGCAGTGAATTTGAAAAACTGCCGGACCACATCAAGGAGGGGATCAATTTTTGCTTTGTAAAAGTTTACCGTGAGGTGTTCAGGCAGGTGTTTGAAAAGTCCTGACGGCTGTCAATTCTCAGATCAATGCCCGGATCCGTTCCCATCCGTCTTCAGGAATCTGGGCACCGATCACCTGGCACACTTCATAGCCGCAGGCAGAGGCCAGTTCCCCGCTTTTTTCAACGGAAAACCCGTTGGCAATGCCGAACAGAAACCCGGCGGCCCACAGGTCTCCGGCACCGGTGGTGTCTCTGGCTTGTTTTCCGGACACGGCATCGATCCGGGTGGTGCGGCCGTTGAAGGAGATCACGCTGCCCCGTTTTCCCAGTTTGAGCACTCCGTAGGTGACATGGGCGGATAACGCCTGAAGCGCATTTTTTTCGTCCGAGTATCCGGTAAAGGCGCTGGCCTCATCTTCATTGGCGATCAGAACGTCCACGTGATCTTTGATCAGATCCTCCAGAATTTCCCGGCAGGCATTGACCACTTCAAAGCTGGCCAGATCCAGGGCGATCATGGACCCGGCTTTTTTGGCCGCATGGACGGCGGCCATCATCAGTTCCGGATTGAACAGCAGATACCCTTCTATCATGGTGATGACCGTATCCGCAAACAGGTCAGGGGTGATCCGGTGAGGTGCCATTTCCGTGGAAGCGCCCAGATATGTGAACATGGACCGCTGCGCATCCGGCGTGATCACGGAAATCACGCTGCCGGTGGGAGAGGAGGACACGGTGAGTTCCGGCGCCACATGGGCGGACCGCAGCGCATCCTCAAACAGGGTCCCGAAGTTGTCGTTTCCCCGCCGGCCGATGAACCGGGCCGTGCCTCCCAGGCGGCCCACACCGATGATGGTGTTGCAGGCAGCCCCTCCCGGAACAACGGCAGGGGGTTTGTCGGTCCTGGCCAGAATGGCTTTGATATCGTCCAATTCCACCAGGGTCATGCCCCCCTTTAGTTTATTGAGCTTTTTTAAGAAATCATCGGATTCATTGATCAGGATATCCACCAAAGCTGACCCGATTCCTGTGATGCGGTTTTTGTATGGCCGGGGTGTCATGTTTTTTTCTCCTCAGATGTTACCAAATGAAACGCCTGATCAGAGCATAAAAAAATGCGGGCAGAAATTCAAGCTATTTTTATGCACTTAACAAAATATGCTCATATACTGATATATTTCTGGATGGGTATTGACAAATGAGGGCAGAAGGGGTACATAGATTCAAGTTACAGTATAGTTATTTATGGATTGACGCTGCACGCTGTTTGTCCCGGATTGCCAAAAAATAAATTTTCAATAAGGAGCGAAATATGCCAGAAAACAAATCCTATCTGTTTACATCTGAATCCGTCACGGAAGGTCATCCCGATAAAGTGGCTGATGCCATATCCGATGGTATTCTGGATGCCATCATGGCCGAAGACAAGAAATGCCGGGTGGCCTGTGAAACCCTGGTTACCACCGGTCTTGCCATGGTGGCCGGTGAAATCACCACGGACTGCTACGTGGATATTCCCGAAGTGGTCCGAAGTACGATCCGGGAAATCGGGTACAACTCTTCCACCATGGGATTTGACTGGAAAACCTGCTCTGTGATTACCAGTATCGATCAGCAGTCGGTGGATATCGCCCAGGGTGTGGATGAAGGGGCCGGCCTGTATACCGAACAGGGCGCCGGAGACCAGGGAATCATGTTTGGTTTTGCCACCAATGAAACCGAAGAACTCATGCCCATGCCCATTTTATATGCGCACAAGCTGACCAAACGGCTGACCCAGGTCCGGAAAAACGGGGCCCTGGATTTTCTGAGACCGGACGGCAAATCCCAGGTAACCATTGAATATAAAAACGGCAAGCCCCGGCGGGTGGATGCCGTGGTGATCTCCACCCAGCATAACAATGACGTGACCTATGATGCGCTGAAGAATGCCGTTATCAAGGAAGTGATCCGGAAAATCATCCCCGGGGACATGATGGACGGGGATACCCGTTTTTTTGTCAATCCCACGGGCCGGTTCGTGATCGGCGGCCCCATGGGAGACTGCGGGCTCACCGGACGGAAAATCATCGTGGATACGTATGGGGGCCAGGGCCGTCACGGAGGGGGATGTTTTTCTGGAAAAGATCCTTCCAAAGTGGACCGAAGTGCCTCCTACATGGGGCGGTATGTGGCCAAAAACCTGGTGGCATCCGGTGTTGCCGGCAAATGCGAAATTCAGGTGGCCTATGCCATCGGCGTGGCGCAACCGGTCTCACTGATGGTGGATTTCAAGGGCACCGGAAAAATTTCTGAATCAAAAGCCGTGGACATTGTCAAAGAGGTGTTTGATTTGAGACCGGCCGCCATTATCGACACCCTGGATCTGTTACGTCCCATTTACCGGAAAACAGCGGCTTACGGACATTTCGGCCGCAATGATCCGGATTTTTACTGGGAAAGAACCGATAAAGCCGATCAGATCCGGGAACTGGCGGGAATTTAGTCTGGTGATATCGCAACACACACAAAAATAAGCAAGGAGTGTTACCACATATGTTACAGCAAGCCAAATCCCCATCTTA
>JAABTU010000410.1 GCA_011389715.1 Desulfotignum sp. | reverse complement strand
ACAAAACCCAGCTTCGCATCTATCAGGCCCTGAAAAAAAACGACCTGGATGCCCTGGACCGGTCGTTTCGCGCCTTGTTTGCCGCCATCCCCCATGACTGGTATCGCAAAAACAAGCTGGCTGATTACGAAGGCTATTACGCATCGGTGTTTTACTGTTATTTCAAAGCACTGGGTCTCGATGTCACGGCCGAGGATACGACGAATCACGGGCGGATTGACATGACCGTTACGCTTGATAACCGGGTCTTCATCTTTGAATTCAAGGTGAAGGACATTGACAAGACCCCCGGCACGGCCCTGGAACAGATTCACAAAAAGGGGTATGCAGACAAAGACCGGGCGCAAAAATCAGACATCTATCTCATCGGCGTGGAATTTGACCGGAACGAGCGCAATATTGTCCGTTTTGAGTGGGAAGCGCAGCCATTCATTCCCTGACTTTTCGTGTACTTCGTGCCCTTCGGGCGCTTTTCACGGCGTTCCCCGACGTCGGCCTTTCCTGTTATTTTCTGAATTTTTCAGGGTCGATATCAAAACGCCTCATAATCTGCTGGAGTGCCTGGCGTTCAAGCCCGCTTTCCTTTGCTGCCCGGGTAATATTACCATGGCTCTCCAGCAGCTTTGATCCGATATATTCATGGGTAAACCGTTTTAGCATATTTTCCTTGGCATCTTTGTAGACCAGGCCTGCCATGTCCGCCCCAAGCCTGTTCCGTCCTGGTGAAAACGCTTTGTCTGAATCAGAACCCGGCAGATCTGCTTTTTTGATTTCATTTTCCCGGGCATATAAGATACTTTGGATCAAAACGTTTTCAAGCTCCCTGACATTTCCTTTCCATGACCGCTTCATTAAAAAGGCAATGGCTTCATCTGAAATGCGCAATGAAGGTTTTCCCATTTTTTTACAGTGCTTGGACAGCAGGTGGTGGGCCAGCAAAGGGATGTCATTGATTCGATGCCGTAAGGGAGGCAGTTCAATCGTAATGACCGACAGGCGGTAAAACAGATCCTCCCTGAATTCTTTTTGTTCAATTTTATGTTCAAGAACCTGGTTGGTTGAAGCGATAATGCGCACATCCACACGAAAAGATTTTGAATCCCCAAGGGGCTTGATCTCTTTTTCCTGGATCACTCTGAGCAGTTTGGTTTGAATGGACGGCCCCACATCTCCGATCTCATCCAAAAAAACCGTGCCCTTGTCCGCTTCCTGGAACATGCCTGTTTTATCACGGAACGCATTTGTAAATGCCCCTTTTTTATAACCGAACAGCTCACTTTCCAGTATATGTTCAGGAATGGCAGGACAGTTCACCGGAATAAAAGGCATATCCTTTCTATTGCTCAAACTGTGGATTGAACGCGCGGTCAAATCTTTTCCCGTTCCTGATTCACCGGTAATCAGTACATTGACGTCACTTTGGGCCACCAGGCCGATCTTTTCATACACCTGTTTCATGGCCTCGCTTTCACCTAGCAATGAAGACCTGTGCCTGCTCTTGTCCTGAAGCAGACGCTTGTTCTCTGATAACAGTCGGCTTCTTTCCATCGCCTTTCTGATTTTGAAAATTATCTCGTCCTGTTCAAAAGGCTTGGAAATAAAATCATATGCGCCTTTTTTAATGGCAGCAACAGCAGACTCGATATTTCCGAAGGCCGTCAGCATGACGACGGTCATATCCGGATAGAGATCCCGGATATGTTCCAGCAGTTCAAATCCGTCCATTCCGGGCATCTTGATATCGCAGATCACCAGGCCAACCTGCTTTGCTTCAAGCATATCCAGCGCCATGCTGCCGTTGAAGGCTTCAAGGACATGACAGTCCAGTTCAGGTTCAAGTGTTCGCCGGAGCAGTTGGGTCATGTCCTGTTCATCATCAACCACAAGAATCTTTTCTGTCATCAAACCGCTCCTTTATCTATGGGTCTCTTCACTGTATGCAGGCAGTTTTATTGAAAATTCCGCACCACTGCTGCTGCGGTTCCTGACGGTTATGATTCCGCCATGTCTTTTGATAATGCCATATCCAACCGAAAGACCGAGTCCTGTTCCCTGGCCCAGGGGCTTTGTCGTAAAAAACGGGTCAAATATCTTTGATATATCTTTTTTCCGAATTCCCGTGCCATTGTCCTTCACGTTTACAAAAATCTGCTCCCGGGCTGTTTTAACCGTCTCAATGTCGATCTGTCCACTGTGTTTTACAGCATGGGCGGCATTGATCATCAGGTTGATGACAACCTGTCCGAGCTCCTGTTCATTGCCATAGACCATCAATGTCTCATCTGAACCGGAAGTTCTGTGTATGTCTACATTCCTGAAATCTGCATGATTGGATAAGAAACTGATCACATCATTGATAATCTTATTCATTTCCACCGGCTGCATTTCAAGGCTGCCTTTCCTTGAAAAAGCAAGCAGGTCAGAGACCACCGTCTTGCAGTTTTTCACATGCTTTTCAATGATTTTCAGGTCGTCTTCAAAATCAGACTGTTCCTTGAGCATCAGCTGGGTGTAGCCGAGGATAATCCCGAGTGGGTTGTTGATCTCATGGGCAACGCCTGCAGAAAGCTCTCCAAGGGCCGCAAGTTTGTCCGCCTGGGCAATCTGTCTTTCCATATTCCGCTTGTCATCCACATTCTTGATAATGAAATGATATGATTTGGCACACCCGAATGCGCCGTAATCCACCCCTCCGGTAATCAGGACAAACACTGACTTGTCGTCAGACCTTAAAAATTCAGCCTCTTCATTCAATATATACTCTTCTTCATTGATTTTTGCACAGATTCTCTCCCACTCCTGGGGATCCTGGAAAAATCTGCCCAGGGTCATCTCCTCCATGATCATTGCATCCCTGTTGTACCCCGTAAGTTCTATGCCGGATGCATTGATTTCCTGTATCCTGAAACCGCCGTCCGCGACGATAATGGTGTCCAGAGACTGCTCAAAAATCCTTCTGCATTTATGTTCGCTGCTGGTCAGTCTTTCTGTTCTTTCAATCACTTTCTGTTCAAGGGTTTGATTCAGGTCCATCAATTTCAAATGGGCGGTTTCCAGCTTTTCCCTGCCTGAAAGGATTTTCTCGTTTATTTTCCAGCTCTGGTTGAAAAACAGGGTGATCAGCCCGACCAGCATAAAAGAAGCCGTGTTGACACTTCCGGAATAGGCACTGATGGACTCCCAGACAGGCCCGTTCCCGGTCAGGGTCAAAAACTGCCGTAAAATATGTCCAAAAGACCTGGACACTGCAAAAACAGTAAACCCGGTACTGATCCAGATCAGGTAAAGGAAAACGGCATTGGCAGGATCCATCCCCCTGAGTTTCCTGGCCTTATACAGGGAGAGCAGTGACAGAATCACCATGGCAACGGATCCGAGCACATCGATGAGGAGGATGGGGATAAAGGAAACGGTCATCCGGTTTCCTCCTTTTCTGACGCTTTCTGCTCATCAGCCAGAAGACAGGAAAGCCCCCGGTAAAGGAAAAACATGGCCGGCACGCAGAGAATGTGATCCAGCTTTAAAAAATAATATACATAGGCAAGGAATGAAGAGTTCTCATTGGTAATCACCCTGACATCTGTAAAGGAAATCAGCTCCAGTGAAACCGCATAAATCTGGTTGTCCAGAAAATGTACAGCAAGTGCATCCATATTCCATAAAGCAAAAAATAATGCGGAAACCTGGATCAGGCGCCAGCCTTTTTCTCTGACCAGTCCTTTTCCTGTGACAGTGAAAATGAGCACAACCATTGAAAAAAGGAAAAAAAGATGCCCGGCCTGGTGGGTGATGATCCCCTCAGAACCCTGGTGCATCTGGGTGGCAAAGCCGTTTTCAGGAAACAATACAGCCATGGCCGCCATGGCGGCCGGCAGGCAGCCATGACGGCCTGAAGCATATGCTCTATGCAGCGTTTCTGGCCTCATATCTGTACTGACATGTTTTGTTAATAACCATATACAGGATATACGACAAAATCAGGCTGACGACAAACCATAAAAAAGAACTGATATTCAATTCAAATGCAGACCCACTGAACAGTGAAAAAACCCACTTGCTGCCGAACCGCTGCATCAGGGTATCCGGGGTGTATGTTTTTGTGACATATGACACCATGAGCAGCACAGGTAAAACAGTTGTCACCAGGTTCTTTAACAGGCCTTCAAAAAAATAATCGTAATAGGTCTGGTTCAGTTTGGCCTGGTCAATATTTTTTGCCAGAGACTTCCCTTTTTCCCGGTTATCCGGGTTGAGCGAAAGTGCAAGTTCTCTGACACCTTTCCAGTGCTCAAACTCCTGTCTGAGCAGTGCATATCTTTTGGTTACATACAGTTTGTTTAAAATTCTTGTCACAGCAACCGCGGAAAAGGCGAGCAGAAAAATAACCTTGCCCGGGCCTAAAAATTCAATAAAAGAGATCATGCTGTCCATAAAAGAGACCACCGCATTCAGCATTATTTCAATCTGTTCCCATACTGTATCAAGAAAATTGTTCACCAGTTTACTCCTGTAGGGTTAAACAACCCGGGGCAGCTCCCGGAATCATAGAGGCTCTGACCGCGGGTTGCAAGGCAAATTACCATTTCACCCGGACCTGCTATATCCATATCTCGATCTTGAAAAACCGGAAGAACAGGAAAAACAGTGTCAGGGCAAGAATCACTTTCAGTGTCATCTCCGAGAACATTTTCTGGGCCCTGCTGCCGAGCATGCCGCCGGCAAACCCCCCGATGATAATTGCAATGGCAAGTGTCATGTCGGGAAGATACCCGGTAATCAGGTAACCGATAAATGAACCGATACTGGAAAAACAGGTCCCGATAAGGGAAATCGGCACAGCCACATACATGGGCAAAGCCCCCAGTGTCGTCATTGCCGGCACGAGCAGAAAACCGCCGCCAATACCGAATGATCTGGAGACAACACCGATGGCAACCCCCACGATGGCAAACAGGAACGGATTAATCCTGAACTCTTCTCCCCAGAATTTAAACCGGTAATCCATCAGCCCGGTTTTAACCGGTTCAATACTGCCCATTTCAGCAGCCCGTCCTTCCGCCTTTGCCCGCTTGATCTCTTCATTGAATTTCTGGGTCATGGCCTTGATGTTTTTTCTTTTTGCCATGGCTGCAGGACGCATTTCCATCAGGGTTTTAATACCCATGATCAAAACCAGGACCGCAAGCCACTCTTTATAGGCCTGCATCGGGAGAACGGCTGATACATATTTCCCCAGCCAGATGGAACCGATAAAAATCCCCACACCAAAAGAGATGCCGATGGGCCAGGCCACACGCTTTTCAACCTTGGCATACCGCCAGAAAGATCCCAGAGGGGAAAACAGGGTCAATGCCATGTTCGAGGGTTTCAGAACATTGGCTGCATTGATGCCCACCGGTCCCATGGTGTTGACAACCAGTACCTGGAAAGCGGCCATGAGCATGCCGCCGGCAGCACCGATCATTGAAAAATAGGTCCCGACAAGGATGGCACCGATCACAATCCACAAAGGATTCATGTACCTGAATCCTTTTGAGAGCCAGAATCCGTTTTTCTTGACCTCATAACTGCCGATTGATTCACCGTTGACATACACGTCGAACGCGGTATCGGGCGGGGTATGTCTAAAGGATGCAAGTGATACGGAATATTCCCCTGTGGCTTTATCCAGATTGACCCTGGTCCCCTTGTCCCAGTAATTTTCGGAAGATTCATCTGTGATGACGCTCCGTGAGAAAATCACCACCTTTCCCTTCCGGTTGCCTTCCTTGACAATTGTATTGATGCCATAGGAATTTTCATTGGCATACCGTAAAAAGTTCCACTGTTCTTCGGTCTTGATGGGTCCCAGCATGGACCGGGAAGTTTCATCGATTTCCGTGAAATTTTCCTTCAGGTAATACATGGTGGTGCTGTAGATGCCATTTCCTTTTCCCATGAGCACAGAAGGGCCACCGAATTTTTTCTTGTCCGTCCTGCCGAACTTTTCAGGGACATTGGTGATCAGGTAATACAGCGGGGGGATTTTGGTATCCAGGGAAAACCCGTTTTTCCGGGTATCCTTTTCAAATGTTTGTACCTCGTGGACACCATCGGTATCTCTGGGGGCAAACATTTTGTTCTGGGCAACGGCCACATAAAGATCCTGTCCAGGGGTAATCTTACCCTTGATTTCGATGACATCCCCTGCCTTGATCGAAGAAGCAGATATACTTCCGGAGGCAAAAGCTGTTGATGAAGCGATAATAGATAACAACATCAGGAACAAGAACTGTGTAAACATTTTTTTCATTGATCTCTCCTTTTTATATGAAACAACCTGTGTAAAAATTAAAATATCTGACAGCCAGCTTTGCTCCCGGAAAGAAAAAGCCATAAGTGTGCCATGCCGTGAAAACAACAGATTTGGCATCACTGATTTTCCATTTAACCATTTGAAATAATATACAATAATGAATACAGAAAAATTATGGATACAAGGAATGGGCGCCCCGGGATATCAAAAAACGGATGAAAAATGATTCCGTGCTGTTTCCGTGCAAAAAAAATTAAAAACTCATGTTAGCAAGGGGTTCCGCCTGACCCGCCATATGGGTGCAATAAAAACAGGATGCAATATAATTTATGCGGCGCAGTATTTTTGCTGCACCACCAACCCGTTGGAATAACTGCATCTTTTAATCAGTGCAGACCGGTATTTTCCAATTGTAATTTCAAAACCACAGTGCTACCCTCAAACAAAGGCCAACAGGCGGATCAGGCCTGAATTTCCAAAATATCTCAGGCAGCCGGGAACCATGACATGCTGACAAAGAATTTATTCAAATACTGGACATTCCAGGTTTTTTCTCCGGGAACCATGCTGAAGAAGAAATACCACTCTTTTAAAACCCTTCTTGCGCATGACAAGGCATCGCATGAATGTATGGCCATGCTTGAAGATATCTATTACAATGATATTCCTTGTGATTTCCAGCAGATTGTATCCATCTATGACCAGTTTTCTCACGCTGTATTTTCAATGGTTGAAGCACTGCTGCAGATGTGTCCGTCACGTTACTGGAGCCTGCGTGCCTATTGTAAAAAATTTGATTTCTACATCCGGTTCATGCTTGAGCCGGAAGAACATGATTCCTCCCCCCCCTTTACCATGGATCTGGATGCTGTACCCGATGCAGGAGAAAAGACTGCCGGCAACAAAGCCCTGGGACTCGCCCTTGTAAAGACAGCGCTTGGCCTGCCGGTGCCCCAGGGGTTTGTCATCACAACCAGTGCGTTTCATTATTTTATGGCGTTCAACGATCTGCAGGAACCTGTCAACCGCCTGCTGGCCGAACTGGACATAACCGACCCTGATTCTCTGAAACAAACTGCTGGAAAAATCAACGCCCTGATAATGAACGCTGCCGTTCCTGAGGATATTGAAGATGCTGTCCTGCAACGCCTGGAAATAGTAAGGAAAGACGGCACTGACAGGACCGGCATCGCCCTGCGAAGCAGCGCCGTCCGGGAGGACACCGGCACATCCTTTGCAGGACAGTACAAAACCCTGATCAATGTCAAAGATGAAGATATTGTGACAGGATACAAAGAGGTCATTGCCGGGAAATATTCTGAACAGGCACTCTTTTACAGGATCAGCCACGGGATCCTGGACAGCGAGACCCCCATGGCGGTCCTGGTCCTTGAAATGATCGATGCCATCTCATCCGGCGTGGTCTACACCCGGGATACCAACATGCAGTTTCCAGACCATCTGCTGGTCCACTCGGTGTGGGGACAGGGAAGCCTGCTGGTTGACGGGCAAACCCCCTGTGATGTTTTCAGGATAAGCAGATCCCCTGCTTTGACCATCGACCCTATGCACATTGCCAGAAAAGACAGGCAGGTGATACTGGATCCACACCAGCGGACCCGGACCGTGATGCTTGATACGGTCAAAGCCGAAAGCCCCTCACTTACAGACGATGACGTCCTGGTACTTGGAAACTGGGGGATCAGAATAGAGACCTTTTTTAACGCGGTCCAGGATATTGAGTGGTGCATGGATAATGACAGAAACCTTTATATTCTCCAGGCAAGACCCCTGAATATTGCCCGGCAGCCCGAAACAGAAGAAACGCCGGCATCTGTGCCGGATACACAGACAGTGATCTGTTCCGATGCAGAAACCATATGCCCCGGTATCGGCGCAGGCCCTGTCTTTTTTCTCGCAGACCTTTCAAAGCTGCCGGATGTGCCCCAGGGGGCAGTTCTTGCAGCTGAACATGCAGCGCCCGGGTTTGTCACGGCCGTTCACAGGCTCGGGGCAGTGGTCCTCAGATCCGGCAGCAGGGCGGGCCATTTTTCATCCGTGTTAAGGGAGTTCCGGATTCCCGCCATCGTCAATGTACAAAAAGGGTTTGACGAGCTGACTGATGGCAGGCCCGTGACGGTTGATGCTGACAGGGCAAAGGTGTATGACGGTTGTATGGACTTGCCATCCGCAAAAGCGCAGGAAAAAAAATCACATTTTACTGACAGTTCATTTAAAACCAAGTTACGGTATCTGATCAATTTTACCAGCCCCCTGAAACTTACAGATCCCGAGTCTGATGAATTTGTCCCGGAAAGCGTCAGGTCTCTGCATGATATTGTCCGGTTTGCCCATGAAAAAGCGGTGCAGGAAATGTTCTTTATGGGCAGCCGTACCGGGAGCAGAAAAATGGGCGCCAGACAACTGATCCTGGGCATTCCCATGCTGTTTTACCTGCTTGATGTGGGAGGGGGCACGAAAAAGCAGCCGGAAAGGCAAAAGCAGATTACCCCGGATGATATCACCTGCGTGCCCATGAAAGCCGTCATTAAAGGCCTTCTGGATCCGGGCATCTGCTGGACGGAAACCTCTCATTTTGACTGGGAGGAGTATGACAAAATTGTCATGGCAGGGGGTATCATCAGTGCGGATGATGCATCATTCGGAAGTTATGCCGTTGTTGCCCAGGATTACATGAATGTCAACTTCAGGTTTGGATACCATTTTGTTATCCTGGATACCCGGTGTACGGCGGAACCTGACAATAACTATATCCTGTTCAGGTTTTCAGGCGGCGGCGGAAGCCCTGAAGGACGGCTCCTTCGGGCTGATTTTATCAAAAAAATACTGACCAGGTGCGGATTTATCGTGGAGGTTACATCAGACCTGATCGATGCCCGGCTTGAGCATGTGAGCTTTGCAGAAATGCAAAAAACGCTGCAGGTAACCGGCAGGCTGCTGGGGGCCACCAAAATAATGGACATGTATGTCAAAGAAAACCAGGATATTGATATCCTGGCAGAGGAATTTATTGCCGGCCGAAGTGATTTCAGGTCGATCGTTTAAATGGTATGATGTAAAAGGGAAACAATTTCATGACAGGATATGCCCCATCATGGGTCACTGAAAATATTGCCGTTGGGCCTGCACCCATGTCCTTTGCAGACCTGGATGACATCAGAAAGATGGAAATCGATGCCATTGTCAATCTCTGTGCAGAGTTCAGCGACCTCCACGACCTTGAAGCCGGTCATGGGTTTGAAGTCTGTTATCTGCCGGTGTGGGACGAAGAGATCCCTGAGATGGAAAAACTTGAAAAAGCCCTTGAATGGCTTGATGAGGTCATCTATCTTGGAAAGAAGGTGTTGGTCCACTGCCGGCACGGGGTGGGGCGGACCGGCACCTTTGTCATATCCTACATGATCCGCAGGGGACTGGAGATTAAAGAGGCCTCCAGGAAATTGAAACGGTCCAGGGCCAATCCCTCCAACTACGGCCAGTGGAAACTTTTGAAAGCCTACAAGAAACAGTCCGGCCGGCTGACCATCCGGCAGCCCTCGCTTGAAGTCAAAAACAGGGTGGATTTGAATCCTTTTTTTGAAGAATATGAGGCCCTGATCAGATCCATTGACAGCCAGGCAGAAAACCTGAGAAAAGACGAAGAAAAAGAGTGCGGCACAGGATTTGATGCCTGCTGCAAGACATCCTTTGAAATGCACCTGGTGGAGGTGGTCTATCTGAGTACCCGGATCAACCGGCAGTTTCCCTCAACGGACCGGCAGGAGATGATCAACCGGACCGCTGCGTTAAAAAAGAGCCACCCCTTGATCTGCCCGATGGGCCAGAAATCAGGATGCCGGATATTTGCGATGCGGCCGGCACGATGCAGGATTGACGGGATCAGGGAAATGGACACCGAGAAAACGGAGATCAGCAGAATGCTGTTTGAGTTGTCCCAGGCGGTTTTTCTGGCATTTTCAGGCAGTTTTCTTGCCAGTGACGCATTTACGTTTTCAATGTCAGATACGATCCTGGGCAAATATGTTGAAACGTATTTCAGCCATATGGCCAAAAATCAAAACATGCTATGATCTTTCCAGGACCTGTTCCACCTTTTCTTCCAGCTCATCCTTGTCAATCGGCTTCACACAGTATTCCGCCGCCCCTTTTTTCAGGGATTCCCTGGCGGTCTCAATGGTGGGATAACCGGTCAGCATGATCACACGGATATCAGGATCTATTTTTTTCAACTCTTCCAGGACATCCACCCCGCTCATTTTCTTGAGCTTGATATCAAGGATGGCCAAATCGGCACCGCTCTCTTTCGCAAACCTGACCGCATCTTCCTCCTCAGTAAAGGGAAACACCTCATGTCCCTTTCTTTCAAGGATTCTCTTTATCAAGGTGGCTGCATCCAATACATCATCCAGAACCAGAATTTTTGCCATGATACCCTTCCTTTTCTGCTGTTGCATCCATTGGAAGCCTGACGACAAACTCGGCTCCCGTTTCTTGTACCTGTTTTGATTTCGGGGGGGAATAGGCCTTGATATCTCCCCGGTGTTCCCTGATAATGCCGAATGTGACGGATAATCCCAGTCCGGTTCCCTTGTCAGGCCCTTTTGTACTGTAAAAGGGATCAAATATCTTTTCAAGCGCTTCTCTGGCAATGCCATGACCTGTATCCATCACGGAAATCATGATATCCTTTGTATCATCTGACCGGCTGGTTTGAATATAGATGGTTCCTTTTTCTCCAATGGCATCAAATGCATTGTTCAGCAGGTTGATAAACACCTGTTTTAATTTGTCCCTGTCTCCTTTGACTGTCAAAGGATCTGTGCTGAATTCCGTTTGGATGTCCACATGGTTGAGGCTGAATGTATGTTCCACCATGTCCAGGACATCCTCGATAACCCCATGGATATCAAAGCGCTGTATCTCACTTTCACTGGTTCGTGAAAAATTAAGCAGGTCGGCCACAATTCGTGAACAGATCTTTGTCTGCTTTACAATGGTGGTGATATCCTGGTAAACAACCCCATCCTTTTCAACATCTTCCAGCAGGAGCTGGGCATGTCCCAGGATGATGCCCAGCGGGGTGTTGATTTCATGGGCCACGCCTGCGGCCAGACGGCCGATGGACTCCAGTTTCTGGGCATGATTCAGCTGATCCTGGACCGCCTTGACCTGGGTAATGTCTCTTCCGCTTGCCACAAGTCCGCTGGGGCTGTCTGTGGATTCAAAAACCGGAATCTTGATCAGATGCAGCCACTTGACACCCTCTTTGCCCTTGATTCTACTCTCCTTTTTCAGCGGTTCGCCTGTTTCAAGAATCCTGCGGTCCTCCTGATCATATTGGGCAGCATGGGCCTGAAGAAAAAGGTCTTTGTTCTGTTTTCCAACTATTTCGTCCCTGTCTTTATTGAGCAGTCTGCAGAAAGCCTTGTTAACAGAGATATAATACCCGTCTTTATCCTGCAGGGTAACAAAATCCGGAATGGCATCCAGAATGGTCTGGAGGAGCAGTTTCTGCTCGTTCAGGACGTTTCGTGCATTTTCCAGGTCTGACAGATTGTCTTTAACCGACAGGGTCATGGCATCAAAACTCTCTGCCAGGCTCTGGATTTCATCGCCGGAACACTTTTTATACACCTTGCACTGCTGGCAGGATGCGATCTTTTTGGCATAATCTCCCTCGACACAGGTCGGACACAGTGTTCCGGCAAGATACCAGCACCTGTGGTGGTGCTGTTGATAGGCCGGACAGTCTGTGCGGGTGCATCCCCTGATTTCCCAGCAGTTCTGCTTCAGCACAGGGGCGGCTTTTACATCCAGATTTCCCCTGGCCACCTTTTCTGATGATTCATGGAGCCGTCTGATGCTCCGGGTGATCGGGTTCAGCAAAAGGGTGCCGACCACCAGCGCCAGAACAACTGACAGGACAATGGTGGTCACGGCTGACAGAAACAGCTGATTCATCATTTTTTCAGCCCTGGTCCTGATAAGGCCGAACCTCAGGGTCCCCAAACGGTTCTGGTTGATGAAAACCGGGACAGCATAATCATAAATCAGCTGATCACCGGTATCCAGCAGCTTCATGGATCCTTTCTGGGTATCGGAAACCCTGTTGACTGTTTTCAAATCAACAGGGAACCCGTCCTTGAAGGTATGCACCAGGGGATTTCCCATGGCATCCAGGATAAAGGTGTAAAGGATATCCTCTTCAAGCGCCACGGCCTCGTTGACAAGGATCTGCATGCGCAGGAAATCCATGGCAAGCATCGGCTCCACGATTTTTGCCGACAGGCTGATGCCGCTGGAGATCCCCCGGTTTTTGATCTCTTCTATCATGGATGTTTTCATAACCTGGCTGATCCAGACAAAGATAATCAAACCCTGAATCAGCACCAAAGAAAACAGTCCTGCATAAATTTTCGATCGAAACCCGAGCTTCACGCGTATTTCCCTGTTAATCTACAATTCTATCCCCAGCTTGTCCGTGAGCTGTCTGATGGAATCAAAATCAGCATCAGCCGCTTCAATGACATCCACAAAATGCGCCTGTTTCAAAATCTCCCAGTGGTCACTGTTGTTGAAATCCAGCATGAGCAGGGCCTCTTTTATCCTGTCGACAATACGCGGGTCCAAACCATTCCTGGCAGCATACACCCAGCCCGGATAAGGATCTGACACCGACAATATCCGCAGCTTGTCTATATCAACAATGCCTGATGCCACCGTGAGCGCCCCTTCCCGTATCGTGCCGATATCATATTTCCCCGCAAAAACAGACAGGATCACCTTTTCCTGCTTGCCGCCGGGGCCCGGAGCAAAGGCAATTTCCCTGAAATCCTCTTTTTTCAGCCCGTTATCCATAAAATGGCCCAGAGGATACAGGTATCCTCCTGCTGAAGATGAATCCACGGCAATCCATGTCTTGTCACGGCAGTCTGCAATGGTTTTCAACTGGTCATTGTCTTTCCTGCAGATGATCTGGCCCCGGAACTTTTCTTTCCCGAGAACCTCGACAATCCGCGCAAATGCACTGGCATCATACCTGTGGGCAATCTTGATATAAATAAAGGGGTTGGAAAAAGATATGTCGATTTTTTTCTGCTCCATCATTTTCATGTGCTGCTCGAATGTATCCGGGAAAATCTGTTTGATATTCAGACCGGTTTTTGTTTTTAAATACAAAATCAATGGATTGTGGCGCGTATATGACACTTTGTGGGAATACTGGGGAAGATACGCATAGGTGATGACATCTTTCTCATCCGAAAGAGTGATCTGCTCTTTTTTGTCCAGGTCAACCTTTACCGGTTTTTCCTCCTGCTGACACCCGATAACCAGCACTGCAAAGCAAAGAATCCAATGAAAAGTTTTCAATCTGTCAATCCTCAAAATGTAACAAAACGCTGCATGTATCATCCGTGAAAAAGAAAAAAAAATCAAGCGGCCAATCAAAACCGGCTGCCGTTGCTTTGGTCGAAGTGCCAGTTTCACCACAAAAAAACCGGTTCCAAAAAATATTTTTTCCGATTACAATAACAAATTGATCCATATCAAGGAATTGGCTGTTCATCTGTACTATCTTGTCATTGAAATGAATGGCAGCCGACCCGAATATTCATATGACCGGCTGACACATACAGCAACATAAACGCAACATATAACAAACTGGATCTGGGCGATATCGGCGGTATTCCCAGGGTCCTGGATGCAGGCCAGTGCAACGATTGCTATTCCCTGGCCGTCATCGCCCTGAAACTCAAGGAAGCATTCGGTGTGGGTCACATCAATGATTTGCCCATCTCCTTTGACATCGGGTGGTATGA
>JAABTU010000398.1 GCA_011389715.1 Desulfotignum sp. | reverse complement strand
ACCGGCCAGAATTGCAAGGGCAAGACTGGTCACTTTTGGCAGGGACCATATGTCTGCCAGGGCCCCGAATCTGAAAAGCAGAAAGGCACTGATCAGGGTGGCTCCGCTATAAAGGCTGCCGTATGCGGTGTGGGACAGCCCGAAAGCCTGCCGTAATTCTCCGCCCATGACCGAAATGAAAAAGGTCTGGCCAAATCCGGATGCAGCCACAGCCAGAAACGCATAAAAGGCGAGCCTGGGATTGTTTGAGATGAAAGCTGGTAATTTTATCATAAGAATACAGAAATTCCGGTGAAATAGATATTGATCAGGATAAAAAATTTACGTATGAAATGCAATGGCAGACAATGCATTTTTAACCGGGTATGTTTCATGCTGGCTGAACATCTGATCGATCCGGCACCTCTGCTGGAAGAAAAGCAGCTGCTCAATGGCCGCTGGGGATCGGCAGGACATGCAACCGCTTTGGCGGAGCTTTCATAATCTTATGTTTGAAGTATTTCCAGGATCACGCCGGTAACGGCAGGTCCCGTTTGGACATCTTGCTCTTGGCGATTGAAAAAATCCTGTCTTGACATTGAGAATCTCTATAGTATAATTCACCTTTTTTAAATAGTTTAGGATAACCAATGGATCATGAAGACATCAAAGCCAGAATCCTGCAGGAGATTGACAAAACAGAGCGACAGATTTCACAATACCGACAGAACATGAAACCCATCGCCCCTGATAACGCCATCGGAAGAATTTCCAGAATGGATGCTATCATCAACAAGACCGTCATGGAGTCGTCATTGATTCAGGCTCAGAACCGAGTGAAAAAACTGAAACAGGCGCTTTCAAATCTGATGTCGCCTGACTTTGGAATCTGTATCCAATGTGGAGACACCATTCCGGTTGGCAGGATTCTCATCATGCCGGAAACCCTTGTTTGTGTTCATTGCGCACAATAACTCTAAAATCGATGCATTGCCCTTTGTGTCAGCAGGATGGAACACCATTTTATCTCAACGTATTTTTTTTATGCCCCTGTTGTTTGGGCATTTTCAAGAACAAAAGTGATTATGTTGATCCGGATGCGGAAATAAGACGATATAAAGAGCACAACAATGACGTGAATGATATCCGTTACCAGAAATTTGTGTCGCCGATTACCCATCATGTTTTACACAATTTTTCACCGATTCATCGCGGCCTGGACTTTGGTTCGGGAACGGATCCGGTGGTATCCAAACTGCTTCAGGACAATGGATACGATATCTGCCAGTTTGACCCTTTTTTCTCCAACAAGCCTGATCTGCTCACCACCGAGACCTATGACTATATTGTAAGCTGCGAAGTTATCGAACATTTCCATGATCCTGATGCGGAATTCAAACGACTTTATCAACTGCTCAAACCAAATGGCGAACTGATCTGCATGACCCATCTGTATGATAATGATATCGATTTTAAAGCCTGGTATTATAAAAATGACCCCACTCATGTGTTTTTTTATCAACCCAAAACCATAAATTTTATCGCGGATCTCTATGGCTTCAGCGATGTGAAGATAAACGGCAGACTGGTTTTATTCAAATCATAACACCCCTGATGCAACAAAACAAAATACAAACATACTGGACGGCTGAATGAAAAGGATACCTGCGTATTGGCATAAATGGGGCGTTACAGGTCTCAAATTATATTTTCAAAAGAAGAATGTTTTTTCACCATACATTTGTTTCAACCTGCCTGAATTAAACGAGACCATTTATCTGAGGCATGACACATCCGATGTGAAAACCTTTGACAAAATTTTTCTTGATGAAGAATACGGCATGGCACTGGACCATCCGCCAAAGGTCATCATCGATGCCGGCGCCAACATCGGTGCCGCATCCATCTATTTCGCCAATAAGTATCCAGAAGCCAGAATCATCAGCATTGAACCGGAAAAAAGCAACTTTCAAATGCTGTTGAAGAACACCGCCCCCTACAAAAACATTGTCTGCCTGGAAAAGGCATTGTGGCATACCAACGAACCGCTGACCATCGAAAACCGGGGTGTGAACAAAGAATCATTTGAAGTCCGGCAGCAAGACGACCATTGCGAAAAGGATGCCGTCCAAAGCACCACCGTGAACGACCTGATCCGGGAGTTTGATCTCCCGGCCATCGATATTTTAAAAATCGATATTGAAGGCGCGGAAAAAGAGGTTTTTTCGAACCATTTAGCGTGGCTTGAGAAAGTGGGGCTTATTTTTATCGAGCTTCATGACAGAAAGAACCCCGGGTGCAGGGAATCGTTTTTCAAGGCCGTAAATCCCCATGCCGAAAACGTCTCTCAAAAAGGTGAAACAATCGTTGCAGTAATAAGGAGGCCTGGATAGATGCCGTCAAAAAACATGGATCACGCATATGTAAAAGAGATCAACCGGCGCAGGACTTTTGCCATTATTTCCCATCCGGATGCCGGAAAAACAACCCTCACTGAAAAACTGCTGCTGTTCGGTGGGGTGATCAAGGAGGCAGGGGCAGTCAAATCCAAAAAAACCGACCGGGCCGCGCTGTCCGATTTTCTGGCCATTGAGCAGGAACGCGGTATTTCCGTGTCATCTTCCGTGATGAAATTCGAATATAACGGGTTTGAAATCAATCTGCTGGACACACCGGGCCACAAGGATTTTTCCGAAGATACCTACCGGGTACTCACGGCGGTGGACTGCGCCGTGATGATCATCGACAACGCCAAAGGGGTGGAGCCCCAGACAGAGAAACTCA
>JAABTU010000397.1 GCA_011389715.1 Desulfotignum sp. | reverse complement strand
ACTCCATCCAGGAAAAACGACAGATGCTTCCCACGTCAGAAGGATTTGGCGATCCCCTGGATGGGGTCATGGCATCTTTTTGCCGGCAGGATGTACAGACAGATCGCTGGGAGAATCTCGGTTCATTATCCGTGCCGTCCTGGCTTGGACCAAAGCCGGGATCAGCGGACCGTGAAAAAATCAATACCCGGGATTTTATTTCTTTTATTGACGGCAATGGCTGCAAAAAAATAGCAACAGATGCCGGCCAACTCGTTACCGATCGCATTTTGCCCCATATTCCCTGTATGGTTGCCATTGATCACTCTGTTACCGGTGGTGTCTATGCCGCTTTATCCCGCTTTTACGGCAAAGAAAATCTGTCTTTGATTGTTCTTGACAGTCATACGGACGCTGTTCCGATGGCAGTGCTTTCAGGGGCCATCCAATATGACATAGACCATAACCCGTCTTCTGTTCATGATGGCAATGATCCGTTTTTATATAATCGACTCGATTCATACAATGCCTGTTCTTTTTTACATAGTCTCGTGGTTGAAAAACAACTGGATTTGAAAAATCTGTATATTATCGGTGTCAGCGATTATCCTGAAAAAAAATTTTTACGGATCAAGGATCCCCGGATTAAAAAATATACCCATGCCTTTACAGATCTGAAACGCAGGGGTGCAACCATCATCACCAAAAAAGAATGTAAGGTAAAACCACAGAAAATCAGAGCATGTCTCAATCAAATATCAACACCATATGTGTATGTTTCCATTGATATGGATATCGGAGCAAACAATGCGCTCGATGGGGTAAGATTCCGCAACTGGAAAGGATTGGATCAAGCAAACATTTACAAACTGGCAGATATCATTGGCAAGATTTTTTCCGATGAAATTCAGCTGGCCGGCATGGATATCTGCGAAATTGACCCACGAAGGGCCGGTTCAAAAAACCTGTCAACAAGAGATCAAACCTATGACATCGCAGCAGCACTGATTCAAAAACTGGCATTTAAACGGCAACCGTCAGAAGGACTGATATAATATTTTCCCTCTGGCGATAATATAATTTAGGAAAACAAATAAGGAATTCAATCAAATGAAGGAGACGCAAATGGACCAGAACAGGTATTATGATATTGAAGATGAAGGTGCTGCCACCCCTCAAAAAACACTGAAATATTTTGTTGACGGGGAATTCAAGCTGTCTGCCACGGATAACTATATGGACTGCTATAATCCTTCCACAGGTGAAGTTATCGCAAAGGCCCCGCAATGCACACAAGAAGAGGTGAATAACGCCATAGAAAGTGCCACAAAAGCATATCCGGAATGGTCTGCCACCCCGGTAAGCAAACGGGTTCAGGTTTTGTTCAAATTCAAAGCCCTGGTTGAAGAACACCTGGAAGAGCTGACCTATCTTCTGTGCCAGGAAGAAGGTAAAAACTGGACAGAATCCATGGGAGATGTGCTGAAAGTCAATGAAGTGGTTGAATTTGCCTGCGGGGCGCCCCACCTGATGAAAGGCGAATCTCTCATGAATGCCAGCAAAGGATATGATACAGTACTCTATCATCATCCCATCGGCGTGTTTGCCGGTATCGCACCCTGGAATTTTCCAGCCATGATCCCCCATGGGTGGATGGCTCCCATCTGTATCGCTACAGGAAACTGTATGGTTCTCAAAGCCGCCAGTTTCGTTCCCCAAACCTCACTGAGACTGGCAGAACTCTGGCGGGAAGCCGGTCTGCCCAAAGGGGTTCTCAATATCGTGACCGCCGGAAGAAATGAGGCGGAAATATTTTTGAAACATCCGGATATCAAAGGGGTCTCTTTTGTAGGATCCACAAAAGTGGGCCGGCATATTTATGCGACTGCGGCTGCACACGGGAAAAGGGTTCAGGCATTGACCGAAGCCAAAAATCATGCATTGGTAATGAAGGATGCCAAACTGGAAAGAACGGCCAGGGGTATTATCAATGCCTATTGCGGATGCGCTGGTGCACGGTGTATGGCCTGTCCCGTGATCGTGGTTGAAAATGCAATTGCAGATGAACTGGTGGCGTATCTGAAAAAATTTGTTGCCGAAATGAAACTCGGACCGGCATACGATCCTGAAACCGGTATGGGTCCGATCATGAATGAAGGGCACCTCAAATTTGTCACCGACTGGATTGAAAAAGGGATACAAGAAGGAGCGGACCTTATTGTCGACGGACGAAATCCCACCGTTCCCGGATATGAAAACGGATTCTACCTTGCCCCTTCCATATTTGATAATGTAACAGAGGACATGACCATTGGTGACGAGGAAATTTTTGGTCCTGTCCTCTGCATCAAAAGGGTGGAAACTTTTGAAGAAGGCCTGGCCATCATGAATAAAAACGAGTTCGCCAACGGTTCGGTCATTTATACCCAGAACGGGCATTATGCCCGTGAGTTTGCATACAGAACAGACGCCGGCATGGTGGGCGTGAATGTCGGGATCCCGGTTCCCCTGGGAATTTTTGGTTTTACCGGCCACAAGAACTCTTTTTTCGGAGATCTCCACTGCATGGGTAAAGATGGTTTTACCTTTTTTACGGAAACCAAATGCGTCACACAGACGTGGTTTTCCGAGACAGAAGAGATCTGCGGCAAGGTAGATACCTGGGACGGCACCATTTCATCCATGCCCACCAGATAGATTGATTTTCAGGCCCAAACCGCCTGGTTACAGCGAACCGGCGGAATGCCTTTTTGTTAGAGGTGCTTTGCCGGTTCGCCGAAACAATCTATCTCTTT
>JAABTU010000396.1 GCA_011389715.1 Desulfotignum sp. | reverse complement strand
CCAGCACATTGCCTTCCACCTGAAAGCCGCCTATGGGATTGGGCCGGTCAAGGACAACCACTTTTTTGTTCATCTGTGCGGCTGCTTCCATGCACAGGGAGATGGTATATATAAAGGTATACACCCGGGTGCCGACATCCTGGATATCCACCACAAGGGTGTCGATGTCTGCAAGCATACGGGTTTCAGGCACCCGCGTGCTGCTGTAGAGACTGTAGATGGGAATGTTCAGATCAGGTTCCACCCCATGGTCTGATTCGATCATATTGTCCTGTTTTTCCGCATAAAATCCGTGTTGGGGAGAAAAAATTGCGGCCAGCTGTCCAGGGAACAGGGCCTGTATGACCTCAAGGGCATGGGAAAACTGTGAATCAACGGATGCAGGATTGGCAAGCAGTCCCAGTCGGGATCCCTGAAAAGCTGCCGGGGGTTGGTGTGTAAGATTTTCAAGTCCAAGGGTTACGCAGGGGGGCATCTGTTGTCTCCATAAAAATTGCCGGTTTGGTGTGACATGATTTTTATCACAGGTGTTGACAAAAATTCAAATCCTAACTAAATAAATGATTTTACCATAAGGAGTCCCTTTTAGATGAAGTTCAGGACAAGCCGGTCTATCGCCGGTATCAAGCCCTATGAAGCAGGCAAACCATTATCTGAATTTGTCCGGGAATACCAGATCCAGTCGGTTGTGAAACTGGCATCCAATGAAAATCCACTGGGATTTTCCCCAAAGGTGGCCGCAGCCGTGCAGGACAGTCTGACCGGCATGCACCGGTATCCGGAACCGGTTGCCCATGATCTGTGCTGCGCTTTGGCAGAAAAATACCGGGTGGAACCGGAAAACATCGTGCTGGGAAATGGATCTGATGACCTTATCGCCCTTCTGGCCCATGCTTTTTTAGATCCCGGGGACCAGGCATTGATGCCGCAGCCCTCTTTTCTCATGTATGAAATCAGTGTAAGAACGGCAAAAGGGGTGCCGGTGATGGTGCCTTTGTCCGGATTTGATACCAATCTGAGTGCGCTGGTTGAAAATATCTCCTCCCACACCCGGATGGTGTTTGTCACCAATCCTTTCAACCCCACGGGCAGTATTATTACCAGCGATGCTTTTCAGGAATTTGCGGCAAAAATTCCTTCTGATGTACTCATTGTGGTGGATGAGGCATATGTGGAGTTTGTCAGGGATCCCCGGGTCTTCAATTCCCTGGAAAACCCATTGCAGGATCCGCGGATCGTGACCTTGAGAACCTTTTCCAAAGCCTATGGCCTGGCCGGATTCAGGATCGGGTACGGCATCATGGACAAGGAGGCGGCCCGGATCCTCAACCGGATCCGCCAGCCCTTCAATGTCAACGGCCTGGCACAGGCAGCTGCACAGGCTGCCCTGGCAGACCAGGTCTTTTTACAGCACACCGTTGACGTCATTCACCAGGGCATTGATTTTCTGACAGCTGAACTGTCTGCCATGGGATTGGCCCCATTGCCCACCCAGGCCAATTTTCTGATGGTGGATGTCAAAACCGATGCCACAGAAATTTTTGCAAAACTGCTCAGGCAGGGGGTGATTGTCCGGTCCATGAAATCATACGGGTTTGATACTTTTCTGCGGGTCAATGCAGGCACATGGGAAGAAAACCAGGGATTTGTCACTGCGTTGAAAAGCGTTCTGAAATCAGATACCTGAATCCATTCTGCTGATAATCCGACTGCGGATAAACTGAAAATTGAGGATAAACAAAGATGCCCCATCGCATCATCACCATTGACGGGCCGGCAGGGGCCGGAAAAACAACGGTCAGCACACTGCTCGCACAAGACCTGGGATGTATCCGGGTTGATACCGGGGCCCTTTACCGGGGGGTCGCCCATGAAATTATGCAACAGGATATTGCCTGGGAAAACGATGCGGTGCTGAAACGATTTTTGTCCACCCTTGACCTGCAATTTTATTTACAAAAAGACGGGCTGCGGCTCTTTTCTTCTGGAAGAGATATCACCGACCAAATCCGGACATCCCGGATCACCATGCTGGCATCTGCTGCTTCTGCAAAGCCTGCTGTCAGGTCAGCCTTGCTGGGGCTGCAACGCGGCATCGCCCGGCACCAGGATGCTGTATTCGAAGGCCGGGATATGGGCACCGTGGTCTTTCCGGATGCCGTTGTCAAATTTTTTCTGTTTGCCGACCTGTCCGTACGGGCCAGGCGGCGGTATGATGAGACGCAGGATGAAAACAAAGATTTTTCCCGTGTCATGACAGAGATGGCAAAACGCGATACAGATGATACACAAAGGGCACAGGCACCCTTGAAACCGGCACCTGATGCCATCCATATCGACGCTTCTTTTCTGACGCCCCGGCAGGTAGTGGATAAGATGCGCACATATCTGTAAAATCAATGGAATTTGAGATTATTTTGTTGATTTTTCTTTTACCCGTTGCTATAAAGGTAAATTGTACTTGTCCTTTTTGACCCAATGAGGACAGGTAACTAAATTCGATTAGGGGGAATACCATTAATGAACAACATTACTGAAGAAAACGAAAATCAAGACATGAATACTGAAACAACACAAGAACAGGAAACTGAATTTGCGGCACAAGAAGAGTTTGATGCCCAGGACGAACCCCGGCAAGAACCTGAAGAACAGGATGAACAGGATGAGTCTTCCATGTCCGGCCATGAATTTACCGGTGAAGAGTCAATGGAAGAACTTCTGGGCATTTATGAATCCAGCCTGAAAAAATTCGAAGAAGGCCAGGTGGTTACCGGAAC
>JAABTU010000395.1 GCA_011389715.1 Desulfotignum sp. | reverse complement strand
TCTTGTACAGATCGGTAACGCGCATCAGGTTCTCCTTTATTTTGATTTTATCGGCTGCTTTGGATGTACGCGTGCTGTTTTTTCAGCAGAATCATTGCCGTAACGTGGCCATGAGCCGTTCCGGTGTTTTCAGCAGGGCAAATACGTCCAGAATATCTTTGACCACCAGGTCGGCAGCCAAAAGTGCGGCGGAAGCCACTCCCTCATCCTGCATCACGGCAATGCCGATGGCGGCATGTTTGAGCATCAGCACATCATTGGCCCCGTTGCCCACGCTCAGGGTGTTTTCTGGCCCGAGCCCGGCGATGAACTGCTGCTTTTGCCGGGCCTGATCACCGGCAGGTATGATCACCACTTCACAATCGATGTCTGATACCTGTTGGGTGACAAACCCGAAGGTATCCGCCGTGATGACATGGCAGACCACCCGGCCGGACAACGACCGGATCGCCTCCTTGACCCCCGGGATCAGGACCCCGTCTATGGCAATGGTGCCGTTATAATCAAATACAATATGCTGGATCTCTTTTTTTCCCGCACCCGGGATGTCTAAACAAATCATCGGTTTTTCCTTTTGTGTCATGATATCAGCCGGTAAATCATCAATCCCTCTTTTTTTCCCTTGACCGTCACCGGCGGCAGCTGTTCCGTACAGTAACTGCCAGTGAGCAGGTTGCAGGTGGTCTGGCTGATGATGATATCCACCCCGTAATCTTTTGTCAGTCCTTCCAGGCGGGAAGCCGTGTTCACCGTATCTCCCACCAGTGCATAGGACATTTTTTCAGGGCTGCCGATATTGCCGGCCAGCACGGCACCGGAATGGATGCCGATGCCATGGGCCAGGGGGGGATACCCCTGTTCCACGAGTGTCCGGTTCAGGGCTTCCAGACCGGAGCGCATGGAAAGGGCGGCCTGTACCGCTTTTTCCGGATGGTCATCCATGGCCAGCGGGACCCCGAACACCGCCTCGATCTCATCTCCGACAAACTGGAGGACCAGGCCCTGGTGATCCTTGATGGCCCGGGTCATCCGGGTGAAATACTGGTTCAGGATCTGGACGACCTGGCGGGGGTGGGTGGTTTCCACCATGCCGGTAAAATTTCTCAAGTCGCAGAACAGCAGGGTGGCCCGCTTCATCTCTCCTTCCAGGGACACCTCACCGGAAAGAATGGCATCCCGGATTTCATTGCCCATATACCGGCCGAACGCCTCCTGGGCGCGGCGGCTTTCCCGCAGGCTGTCAATCATCCGGTTCACACCTTCCGATACCTCTCCCAGCTCGTCATTGGACAGGATGGGAACCCGGGTATCCAGATCGTTGTTTTCCACGGATTGAATGGCCGCCCGGATCTGTTCCAGGGGCACGGATACTGTTTTGGCCAGCAGATATGCCACAATACAGGCAATGACAATTAAATCCAGGGAGATAAACAGCAGTTCCCAGAACAGGGAGTTCATGATCCGGCTGCGGGTCAGGGCATCGGCCAGATGGATCTGGCGGATGGCCGATGATATGGTCGTGCCCAGCACGGGCAGCGGTATAAAAGCAATGCCCAGTATCCCCAGCAGGAACCGCTTTTGTACGCTGATACGAAAGACATGCCTGATACGGTGCAGTTTGCCGTCAGCAAAGAAAATGGGCAGTGATTTCCGCCAGACGTGCTCTAAGATAAAAAACTGGACGATGCAGGTCACCCCGCCGCCCAGTATGGTGATACCGAAGAACTGACGCAGGCACAGCACCAGGTTCTTCATGGGGACATCAAACACGCGGGAAACAATGACCGGTTCCAGAAATCCAAAGATAAACCCTGCCAGAATCCATACCCCGAAAGTGCTGGCCGTCATTGTCAATGGCAGCTGCAGTGCCTCTCTCTGGTAGTAAAGCCGGTCATCCGGCGCAAAGGCCGCAAGATCCTGCCGGCCTTCTGCCACAGCGAACAGCACCTTGATAGGTCCTTTCCTTAACAAGAAAAAAAACAAGAACAGGATCAGGCTGGCACCCAGAAAAAAAAGCACGCTGTATTGCCAGGGGATCTGGTTGTCCGTGGTCACCGGGGGAAGAATATAAGAAAAATAAATAAAGGTGGAGACCGCCCCCACCATGTTGATGATGGGCATCAGTACCACCGGGTTTTTCAGGCGGTGACGGCTCAACTTACACCCGGTTCTTTTGTTGTGTTTTTCAAGATTCGATACCTTTTCACGTTCTGGCATGCTGGACTGGTAAAGCGGGACCCATTTGCCGTATGCACAAATCGTCCGGTGCCCTGATTCACACCATCAGTTCAGAATGTCTTATCACTTTATTTGTCAACCTGCAATTTGAATCTGGTGCAACAGCCGGACATCTCGGATGCGGTGTTTTCTGTTTCAAGAAAACATGCTACCCTTGAGCGGCTTTTGGACAGTTGGAAAACCCTTTTTTGACGGAAGGCAGATGCATATCCGGACCGCCATTGTTGTCATGGTCAAGTATCCCCGGGCCGGGTCGGTCAAAACCCGGCTCGGCAGTCAGATCGGTATGAAAAAAGCCTCGGATCTCTATCGCGGATTTGTCCGGACCCTGCTGGCAACCTGCCGGTCAACCGGTTTTGACACGGTGATCAGCTGTCATCCGGATCATCCGGTTTCCGATTATCGGGAATGGCTCGGCAGCAGGTTTGATTTCATGGTGCAAAAGGGACCGGACCTGGGTCATAAAATGCGGGATGCGTTTGTACAGGGATTTGCCCTTGGGTTTGACCGGGTCATTCTGACCGGCAGTGACCTGCCCCACCTG
>JAABTU010000394.1 GCA_011389715.1 Desulfotignum sp. | reverse complement strand
CTGGTGTATCAAGATTGTTGTTCGTTCAAAACCTGCATCAGTATGGTTTCCAGTTCCTGCATCACTGATTTCATCTGCTGATTCAAGGCCACCTTGTCTTTGGTTTGAGCGGCTTTGTCTTTTTGCAGGGTCAACCGCCGCAGGATTTCCATTTTTCCAAAAAGTGCCTGCACAGTGGCGCGGTCGTACCACACCGGGGTGTGTAAAAATTCCGGCAACCTGGAATACAGAGAGGGGTACCCGCAGATAAAGGCTTTTGTCATGGCCTCCAGGTAGAGCCCCCTTTTGCTGGAGATGTTCACCATCGCATTTAAATTTATTGTTCTGCCCCACAAAGATGCCGGATCCTGAAAAAACGAAAGCGGCCGAGCCGGAGTCACCACCTGTTCTTCCAGAACGATTTCCTGATCATCCTGGCGGCTGAGCCGTTTATCTGCGAAGGAAACAGCACCTTGAACACTATCGTTGAACTGTATGATGCAAGGCGGCTTGAACAGTTTGTGCAGCATTGTTGCCGCGGATTCCGCTTTTTTAATGGTATCCAGTTGAACGTCCAGAAACTGGATCACTTCATACCGGTACCGGTCGTCCACAAAAGAAGGGATGGTTTCTCCCTGGATCTGGTGGGTCAGGCAAACGCTTTTCAGGCAGGATTTCAGCTTTTTTTTGTCCACCGGTTTTTTTATACCGGCCAGGATGGTTCTCAGGGAGATGGTCCGATCGGTCCTGTAATGTTCAGGAATATTGATCATGGGCTTTATTTCACCACCATAAACGAGATCAGTTCAAAATCATCCAGGGTTGTTCCGGCAAACGGGTTGTTATAACCGCTGAAATCAAACACTCCCTGTTCAGAAGCCTGGTCTTCTTCATTCTGAATCGCTCTAACGGCCTGGGTCAACAGGTTAGAATAGAACTGCATATCCCGGGCATCGTTTGTTTCTGCCAAAAAATGTTCCACCAGGGGCTGTATAGGCTGATCCATTCCATAGCACAGCTTTCTGAAATGCTTAAGCAGGTTCCGGGTCTGGGTACTTCCATATCTGACTGTCCCTTCTTTGTCCATAAAAATCAGGTAATAGGGGTAAAGTGTACTGTCGTTGTCAGGTTTGGCTGCGTCATCCAAATGTTTAAAGCAGAAAATAACCCCGGAAACCTCTTCCCCCCGGGTTACCGAATAAATGCCCCTGGGTATGGTTTTAATGTCAGGTGCTTTTTTCAGGTATTGTGCCAGTTCGAACAGATATTCATTCATATTCAGGTCGGTCAGGGAGATGCTGTCCCGGGCATCATCAATATCGATCACCTCATCCTTAAGTTTTTCCAGCTGCCGGGTCCGGAAACGGATGTCATTCATTTCAGGACTTAACACATCTTCATTACCGGATGCACTGATGTTGGCCGATACCATCTTGCTTTTGACACGTTTTTCCAGGCTCAGATATTCGTTCAATGCCATGTCCGGAAAAAAATTGATCATCTTGATATCTTTGTTGATACTGCCGATGCGGTCAATTCGTCCAAACCGCTGGATCAGGGTCACTGGATTCCACTGAATATCATAGTTGATCACACAATCGCAATCCTGGAGGTTCTGGCCTTCGGAAATACAGTCGGTTCCGATAAGAATATCCACTTGCCCGTCTGCTGGAAGCGGGGTTTTTATTTTTGATCGGGGAGAAAAAGCGCACAGAACCGTGTCAAATCCGGGTTCAATGCGCCGGGAGCTTACCCGGGGCTTGTCTGAACCGGTAATCATGGCGGTGACAAGATTGTTTTTCTTCATGGCCGGGGTGAGCGCATCGTACAGGTACCGGGCCGTGTCGGAAAAGGCCGTGAAAATCAACACCTTCCGGTTGCCACTGTTGTAAGGCGTATGCTCAATTTTCTGCTGTACCGTGTGAACCAGGGTGGCCAGTTTGTTGTCCCGGTTTTCCTGTAATATGGCCTGAACCTGGCTGTAGATATCATCCAGCACAATTTTGTCAAAAGCCAGATCCGTGAGAAAAGCTTGTTTGTTGAGATGGTTCACCTTGATCGAATATTTGTAGTCCAGGGCCGGGGCATCGTTTTCCAGAAAATCTCCCTCTTCTGTCATTTCTCCGGTGTCTTCCGGCAGGTCTTTGTCCAGGTTTTCTTCCAGCAGAAAGATATAGTTTTCAATGCGTTCCTTTAACCGGCGGATGGTCTCGCCAAAGGCAAACACGGAGCTGTCCAGCCGCTTGAACAGGTTGAACCGGTGCATTTTGGCGGTGATAAATTCCCGGTCCTCATGGCTGAATATCACTTTGTTATTGTAGCGCGTCTGAAATCGCTCCCGGTACATGGACCGGTATTCGGGCTTGATATAGGACATCGGCATATACACCGCCAGAATGAGTTCTTCCAGTCGCAGATTGGTATCCTTGAAATTCAGCAGTCGCTTTTTGACATCAATGTGCGGGGTATGGGTATCCGGCTTCAGGCGATGGGGAAATTTCCCCACATCCCGGGTGCCGTAAAAACGGGTGATATGTTTGCGGCTTCTGGAGATGGTCATCAACTCAAGGAGCCTGTAAAAATTCCCTGGCAGCCGGTTCAGCAGGGTTGTTTTATCTCTTTGCCCATCGGATTCCTTTTCCCACATATTCAATTGCTGGCTGGTCAGGCGCAGCAGGTTGGCAATACTGGAAATGCCTGACGCTTCAAATGCATCATCTTTGTCCGCCGTGATAATGCTGATCTGGTTGCGCAGGTCATTGAGGGAATTGTTCACTGGTGTGGCTGACAGCAGAAGGACCTTGGTG